>JBBQMX010000162.1:0-5441 GCA_038329375.1 Pseudomonadales bacterium
AAGTGGGCCCTGCCCGCGGCGCGAATCACTCATCTGGGCATCGTTCATTCCGGTAGACTGGCTTCGAGACGCAGTTGATCATCCAGCGTTTCCCGCTGCCGGACAACGTGCACCTGCCCCCCGTCCACCATCAATTCCGGCGGTCGATTACGCGTATTATAGTTGGAGCTCATCACGAAACCGTAGGCGCCAGCGGAGCGAACTGCAAGCAGATCACCGGCCGCCAGCCTCAGAGGCCGGTCCTTACCCAGAAAATCACCGGTTTCGCAAACCGGCCCGACCAGATCCCAGATCTTCTCTTCAACATCCGCACGGGGCCGGACTGGCACAATGGCCTGCCAGGCACTGTATAACGCAGGCCGGATCAGGTCATTCATGGCGGCGTCGATAATGGCAAAATTCCGGTGCGCGGTGCACTTCAGAAACTCTACCCGGGTCAGAAGAATACCGGCGTTAGCAGCAATGGACCGGCCCGGCTCCATGATCAGCTCAAGGGAGCGATCGCCGAGGCGCTCACTCAACGCAGTCACATAGTCGGAGGGCTGGGGTGGCGTTTCCTGATCATAGGTAACCCCCAGGCCACCGCCCATGTCCAGATGCCGGATGACTATGCCCTTTGCTGCCAATTGGTCGACCAGCGCCAGCACACGATCGAGAGCGTCAAGAAAAGGTGTCACCGTGGTCAACTGGGAGCCGATATGGCAATCCACCCCGACCACGTCAAGGTTTGGCAGCGCGGCGGCACGGGCGTACACAGCAGGCGCTTCGTTGATATCGATGCCGAATTTATTCTCTTTAAGCCCGGTCGAAATGTAAGGATGCGTGCCCGCATCCACATCCGGGTTCACCCGAAGGGATACGGGCGCCCGCACCCCCAACTGACCGGCTATGGCGTTCAAACGATCCAGTTCAGTGTCCGATTCGACATTAAAACAGCGAACACCGACCTCGAGCGCGCGGCGCATTTCCCAGGGTTGCTTTCCGACACCCGAGAACACTACCCGGGCGGGATCACCGCCCGCCCGTAGCACCCGCTCCAGCTCACCGGCAGACACAATATCGAAACCGGCACCCAGGCGTGCCAAAACATTCAGAACCGCCAGATTGCTATTGGCCTTGACGGCGTAACACACCAGGTGAGGCCGGCCCGAAAGAGCATCATCATAAGCCCGATAATGGCGCTCCAGAGTCGCTCGCGAATAAACGTAGGCAGGCGTGCCAAAGCGCTCTGCAATTTCTGTAACGGCAACATCTTCCGCGTAGAGCTGCCCGTCACGGTAATTAAAGTGGTCCATCCGGTTTCCTGTTAAAAAGTGGCAGGGTATTGGTATGGCGCAGGTCAGGCCGGGGTGAAGCTAACCTGGCTCCCGCTCGTCATCAGTTTGCCTGTCAACACCTGGATCAGCTGTGGCGGAGGGCGCATCAACCGGCACCTCCCGGTAGAGCGGACCTTTCTGCCCGCAGCCCGCCAGAAGGCCCGCCGCCAGCAGCATCACAACCATTATTGCTCGCGCCTGCATGGCCATTACCCCTGAGAATAAACGTGTCGGAAGTATACCCGACACCTACCCCGGGACGCGAGATCAACGCTGGCGCGCCAGCGCCTGATTCAGCGCATGTTCCAGTTGCAGCCGGTAATAGAGATACTGGGTGGTTTGCAGGTCCCGCTGATAGCCGTGGGGGTCCAGGTCATGGGGCAAGTGGATGTCAGTCAGGTAAACCGGATAGCTCTCCCCGGATTGACGCAGGGACTGGATATAATGGGCAACGGCGGGAATCAGCTGATCGCCGTACTCCTGCACGCTGAATTCCTGATCGCCACAGAACATGTCAAAGCGGAGATGACTTCCCCCTTCCTGAACCCCCACCGCCTGCACGTCCAGGCCATCCAGAGGAACGTCTTCGTCAACCGCTGGTCGGCGCTCGACCTGCCATTGCCCCTCCCTCATAATCACCTCATAGCAAAGACACTCAGCCAGGCCGCCGGCCAAACCCGATGCAAATCGCAGCTGGCGCCGCTCAATAAGGTTACTGAAGAACCGTAACAGGGGGACTAACAGGTGGCGTCGAGTGGTGAACGCCTGCTGCCAGCACGAGACCGAACCCAGTTCATCCACCACCCACAGCGTGGCCTGGTTTCCGACAACCTGATAGAAAATCTGCACGGTGTCGGGCTGGCTGGCATGGCAGACGGCCTTCAACGCAGTGTCCTCCAGCATGGCATAGCGGTCGAATAACACCGGAGTGTAATCCTGCTGAGGTCGCTGCAGGAAATCCAATAAAGCGGAACGGTTCTCTACACTGACGAACTCCGGTTCATCGGCACTGAACTGCAGCACGAAAAATCGACGGTCCATTTCGATCACGTAGCGCAGCTGATGCGGTCCGCTGCCGCCGGCAAAGTACGTCTGCTGCACATCGGTAAATAGTTCCTGGACCCGACGGGCGATCGCGCTGCCATGCCCGAGGCTATTACAATGCACTGACAACTGCGGCAGGTCTGCCGGTGAATTGACCACCGTCGCCAGATAATTCTTCAGGCACTGAATCAACGTATCACCAGCTGTGTAATGATGGATGCTTACTTCATGCCAGCTATTCAGGGTGATCTGGTCAATGCTGTGCACCAGATTTTCACGCCCGCCACTGAAACCGAGGGAGTCATTACGTGAGCTCAGCTTGTGTAACCCGCGCTCGGTCAGATGTGCCTGTGGGTCGGTGGCGACATTAACAAACAGCATCGTTCTCAGAGACCGGGCGGAAGCCTGTAATGCGTCCCGGCTGGCGGGCTCGATAGGCACAGGGAGACCCGTGCCAAGCGCTTCGATGAGTTCTCTGAGTTCCCCAACCGTGAGCGCACTTACCCCTGCCCGCACGTTCAGGCGTGTAGACCGGGTCAGCAAGCCGTTGCAGTGACACCACACCAGCATCTCGGTCAGGTTATTGGAGCGCCGGATCACCGGCTGCCAGACTGCATCCGAAGGAATTTCAAGATCCCGGTAAAGCAGCCAGCCATTGGCAGCATCCTGCCCGGTCTGTTCTGACTGGTGATAAAATGCCAGGTTCTCCTCCGCCAGCGACGGCGCCAGGTTCGGATTAATGAGCTCAACCTTGCCGGCTTTGCGTTGGAAGGCGGCATAGAGTTTACGCCCCAGCAGACCCATATCCTCGGCACTAATGGACGCCTTTCCTGCATGGGTGCGGGCCAGTCGTGACAGCAACCGATAGCTGTGGGTCAACTCATTGACGATGGCGCGGCGCAAGGTCTGCACATCACCGGCTTTCCAAAGCTGCCGGTCGTCCAGGGATTTGAGGGTGCCGGCGTCCCAGCCCCAGCCTGTCACCAGATCATCAAGCAATTTACCGCGCCAGGTATCTGCTGCGGCTTCGGCACGACTCAGCGGCAAACCTGCTTTCAGGTACAGGCTCTTACGTATCAGCTCCAGCCGATCGGGCGCGGAAATCGACAGCAACCAGGTCTCCAGCCGCTGGTACAGCAGAACATAGGGGTCGAGACGATCAGCATTGATCTCGCCCCGGTAAACCGCAGCCTTGAACGCAAGCGACAGCAGTCCGCCAGCCTGATCCCGGGCATAGCACTCAATTAGCAACAGTTTCAGGAGCGATTTCCAGGGTGAATCAATACCCTTGTAAAGCTGCCATACCCCTGCACCGAGAAATTCCTCCTGAGGAATGGCAGGCACCGACCCGAAATCGATGTAATCCTGTGCGCGGATAAACCGGCACTCGATCAACTGGCGGGCTCGTGCCTGATATCGCGGCTCATCGGACACCGGGATCAGCCACCACAGGGGGTAGCAACCACCGAGATGAATGCTGGTACGGTAGAACTCATCCAGTAGCAGGTAATGCTGGGCACTGCCGCAGTTCTCACCGTTCACTTCAGCCCGCTGACGACCGGAACGCCAGTCAGCCGCTGAAAACACGAACACATGAAGTTCAAGTCCGATAGCAGAAGCCCAGGCGGAAACCTGAGCCGATTTTCTCTCCAGGCGCCGAATGCCAGCCTCGTTCAGGTCGTTTCGGTGGCATAACCATACGTCCAGGTCACTGGCCACTGAATGACCCAGCGTGCCTGGACTACCCATCAGAAAAAGCGCCTCTATGTCGGCTTTACGCTTGCCGGCATCCTTCAGTGCAAACGACCGGGCAAGGCGCTGGGCGGCACCTAACACCCCGGCAGAAGGCTGATAATTGGACAAACCGAAGGGGCAATCGTAATCAAGGTACCCTGGCAACGCCGGGTGGTTAACGTGGAAAATCAGTGGCAACACGTCCAACAGTGCTTGCTGGCGATGAGCCAGGGCCGACCGTGCACGCTGCCAGCGGGCGTCGTTGATGCGCAGGAAACGCCCACAAAGCTGTTTCAGGGTCTTGCGGTCAAGGCCCTCGTCAAAATCGAGCGTAATCGGTGCAACCTTGGCAACCACGTTGGCTCCGCAAAAGGAAGGTTTTGAGTATGATGACTGCATCCTTGCAAAACTCACAGCAAAACAAAAGCAGGCGGCTAACCGACCAGGTTTTTACGGGCCCGTGCGACCGCAGCCCGGACCTGACGGGGGGCAGTACCGCCAAGATGATCCCGGGCCTGAACCGAGCCATCGAGAGTCAGAACATCAAACACGTCGTTGCCGATCACCTCGGAAAAACCAGCCAGTTCAGCCAGTGTCATATCGGAAAGATCGCGGGACTCCGCCACCCCAAACGCTACCGCCTTACCGACGATCTCGTGGGCGTCACGGAAAGCCACGCCCTTCTTGACCAGATAATCCGCCAGGTCGGTAGCCGTCGAGAAACCACGCTTGGCGGCCACACGCATGTTCTCCGCCTTGGCGCGAATAGCTGGCACCATGTCGGCATAGGCCTTGAGACAACCTTTGACGGTGTCCACGGTGTCAAACAACGGCTCTTTGTCTTCCTGGTTATCCTTGTTGTACGCTAACGGCTGGCCTTTCATCAGCGTCAGCAGGCTCACCAGGTGACCATTGACCCGGCCGGTCTTGCCCCGCACCAACTCAGGCACATCCGGGTTCTTCTTCTGGGGCATAATCGAGGAGCCTGTGCAGAACCGGTCCGGCAAATCAATAAAATCAAACTGCGCTGAGGTCCACAGCACAAGCTCTTCACTGAAGCGGGACAGGTGTGTCATCAACAGGGCGGCAAAACTGCAGAACTCGATGGCGAAATCCCGGTCACTGACGGAATCCAGCGAATTTTCACTGGCCCGGTCAAATCCCAGCAGGCGCGCCGTCATCGCCCGGTCTATGGGATAGGTGGTGCCTGCCAGTGCAGCAGCTCCGAGCGGCATGATGTTAACGCGTTTACGGCAATCCTGCAGGCGCTCGCCATCCCGAACCAGCATTTCGTACCAGGCCAGCAAATGATGACCAAAGGTTACCGGCTGGGCGGTTTGTAGATGG
>JBBQMX010000163.1:0-5435 GCA_038329375.1 Pseudomonadales bacterium
TGCGCTGGATGCCATTGATCAAAAAGGCCGCCGTTTTACCAGTACCCGTCTGGGCCTGACCGATCAGATCCTTGCCGGCAATGGTAAAAGGCAGAGTCTCCGCCTGGATCGGCGTACAATACTCGAAGCCGATATCCGTAATCGCATCCAGCAAACGCTGGTCGATACCCAGATCAACAAAGCGGGTTTTGCCCTCAACGACCGGCACTTCAGGTCTTTGAGCGTTCGTTCGGGTTGTGTCTGATGGCACGTATATCTCCACAGCCCTTGAGCGGGCTGACAATTCACATTTAGTCGGTAACGCTGCAAGCTACCGAATCTGGCTCGGCATTACACTGTGCGTTCCAGTCGTCTATAAACCGGTGCGCTGTTCCGTAAAATCCCAACAACGCTTCGTGAAACAATGCTGCCCGCACCGGCAAACGGTTCGCAATGTAGGCATTGGCCTGATTAACGACCTGACGGCGAAATTCCTTGGCGTTCGCTGCCCCACCCCCGGACAGGTTATCGGTACTGAGGTGAAAGGCCTTTCCTGCTGCTGTCGAAAACAGCCATTCCAGTGCCTGAGGTTTTATTTCTACCTGTTCAAACGCCTGTTGCTGTTCAGCCGTGCGTCCATCCGGGCAGTACCAGTAGCCATAATCGAGAAGCGTGCGGCGATGCGGACCGGCAATACACCAGTGACTGATTTCATGAAGCGCGCTGGAGAAATAGTCGCGCGCAAACACAATTCTGGCAAGACCATCTGGCCTGACGTCAGGAATGTATTCCGGTTCATCGCTGCCCCCAACCAATACTGTCTGGCATGATTCCCGGAACAGGTCGTTGAACAGCATGCTAATATCGTTTGAATGGTGGCTCATGAGTTCGCTATTGTGCGACTTTAGCGCCTTCAATACCAGTGGGAACTTTTCTTCAACAGGTCACTCAAAGTTACCGAATCTGCCTTGAAGATTGACCACAGGCCGGTAACAATCGCAACAATATAAGCCTCCGGGCACAAGCAACCAAACAGACGAGACTATGCCACCAACGCAACAGCCCGAACTGTCCTCCGCGCACCGGATTGCAAACGCCTTTCGACTTTCGCTCTCCCCCTGTCATATTGCCGCTATAGCGCTGTTGTTTTCACTGCTCTCCCTGTCGGTCCAGGCGAACTGGCTGACATCTGATCCGAACGATGGGTTTTTGCCGGTAGATGAAGCGTTGCCGTTCGATTTTACCACCGGGAATAGCGGCGTTGTTTTGTCCTGGGACATAGCGCCTGAACACTACCTTTATAAAGAAAGAGTGTCTGTTCGTTCCGAAACTGAAGGCGTCGTGCTGGGTGCCCCCATATTCTCAATGGCAGGCACGGAAACCGAGGACGAGTTTTTCGGTAAGGTAACAGTGTTCTACGATCCGGTAGAAGCGCAGGTTGCGGTTAGCCTGCCAGAGGGTGTTCGCGAGGCGCAGCTGAAGGTCACTTACCAGGGCTGCGCTAACGCTGGTTTATGTTACCCGCCTCAGACCCGGGATGTTCTTTATTACGCAAGCTCCGGGAGCGCTGAGCCCACCGTCAGCACGACGGCAGCATCCAAAACCGCCAGTATCAATTCAACACAACCACCAACTCCTTCGGATACCCGCTCGGCCAGTGGTCTTGCCGGCTTTCTGGCCGAGCAATCCCTGGCCGTGGTGGCACTGGTGTTCCTGGCACTGGGACTTGGCCTGACATTCACGCCTTGCGTGCTACCCATGGTGCCGATCATTTCTGCACTGGTGTCTAGTCGGAATACCCAGACAACCGCTCATGCGGTGTTACTGGCATTCAGCTACGTGCTGGGCATGGCCCTGACCTATGCCGCTGCCGGTGTCATCACCGGCCTGCTTGGCGCCAGTTTTAATTTGCAGGCGCAGTTACAGTCACCTTGGGTGCTGGGTACCTTTGCGGCCCTATTCGTGCTGTTCTCGCTGGCCATGTTCAACGTGTTTGACTTGCAATTGCCCCGGTTTCTGCGGGACCGGCTTAACGAAGCCAGCAGCAATCTTACCGGTGGCAGGGTCGCCAGCACCTTCCTGATTGGTGCCGTTTCTGCCCTGGTGGTGTCGCCCTGCGTTTCCGCTCCGCTGGCTGGCAGCCTTCTGTATATCAGCACCACTCAGGACGCGGTCGCAGGCGGTATCGCCCTGTTTGCGCTGGGTCTGGGTATGGGCATCCCGCTGATCCTGGTGGCCGTGGGAGGACGGAAATTTCTGCCCGCTTCCGGCCCCTGGATGAATGTGGTCAAAGCCTTCTACGGCGTGATGTTGCTGGCCGTGGCGATATGGTTGATCGAGCGCATGGTTCCGGGCTGGGTTGCCTTGACGCTGTGGGGGTTACTGGCCGCCATTACCGGCGTGCAGCTGGGCGCATTTGATCCCGCGAGACCCGGTTGGCCACGTACCTGGAAAGGCCTGGGCATAGTTGTCTTTGTCTATGGTCTGGCCCTGCTGGCAGGCGCAATCTCTGGTGCCAATGATCCTCTGCGACCACTGGCGCCTTATACAGCGAGCCAAAACTCTGCCTACCCCCAGCAGGTCGGCCATGCGGAGTTCATTCGACTTGAAAGCCCCCGGGATGTTCAGCGGGAACTTGATAGCGCTGCTGCGGCCGGACGGCCCGTTATGCTGGACTTCTACGCTGACTGGTGTATCAGTTGCAAAGTAATGGAAAGGAATGTGTTCAGCGACCCGATGGTGATCAGCGCGCTGGCTCCGATCACGCTGCTGCAAATTGACTTGACGGACAACACCGCCGAGCAGCAGCGGTTTCTTGATCAACTGGGGCTGTTCGGGCCACCCGCCATTCTGTTTTATCAGCCGGGAGGGCAAGAGGCCGAGAGTCTCAGGATACTGGGAGAAATGGATCGCGATGAGTTTCTCGCTCACCTCGACGGCGCCCGCAGACATCTGTCGCTGTGATATCGAACGGGATGTCCGTCTGTACGCCAAGGGCCCCGGGCCGGACACAACTTACTCCAGGCAGAATGTGTCAGCTACGCCGGATAAAGAAAATATACTCTTTTCCACATTGGGTCTCGAACAACAGTTCGTGGTTTAAAAACTGGCAAAAACGAGGCACATCACGGGTAGTGGAAGGATCTGTCGCAACGACTTTCAGTATGTCGCCCGCGGCCAGTTCGGACATCTTTCCGTGTAGCAACATTACCGGTTCCGGGCACATCAGGCCGCGGGCATCCAGTTCAAGGTCGAAAGCGGGATCTTGCAACGGGCCACTCCTGTATTTTGAAGGCAAAGATGATTGGCAGTTCGAAAACTCTGACAGCAACCGCAATCATCGCCTGTGCCAATCAGCAATCACATGCTAAATTATTGTTTATAGATATTAAATAAAGAACTTAAAAAATCAATCTATCGCTAAACGAGGTCATGCATGATTCGGGTTTTGATTGAACGTCACATCGCCGCATCCCTTGAATCCGCGTACGAACAATGCTCCAGATCGGTTCTCAGGCAAGCCATCAGTGCACCGGGCTTTGTTTCGGGAGAAAATCTGGTCGACGCCAACGATCCCAACCACCGGCTCACACTGTGTAACTGGCGCTCTGCCGGTCACTGGAATCAATGGTATCACTCTGCCGAACGCCAGGAGCTGATGACCAGCCTGATGCCGATGATGGATCAGGACGAAAAAATAACGGTGCTGAAACAAAGCTGACTAATCGAGACGCTCGAGGAAGCAGGTAATCTCTTCCCGGTCATGGTAAAGGTGCCGGGCCTGCAGACGATGTTGAATCCCTGCGTCGGCCAAACCCTCAGCAATAAATTCCCGGCACAGCAGCCACTCCTCATAACGCTTTTTCATCGGCAGTTTGAGGTTGAACACACTGTAGCGGCACAACCGGTTGGCAAACCAGTCAACGGCCAGCCGAGCGGTTTTCCTGGGCTGATCCACGATATCACAAACCATCCAGTCGACCGCCCGGTGTGGCCGCCAGCGATAACCATCTGCCTCAACATGCTCAACGTGACCACTAGCCATCAGGTCAGCATCCATCGGGCCGTTATCAATAGCAGTCACCAGCATGCCGTGCTTGACCAGTTGCCAGGTCCAGCCACCGGGTGCGGCTCCCAGGTCCACCGCTTTCTTGCCACCACCCAGCAAGTCTAGAGTGCGCTCTTTCGGAATAAAGACTTTCCAGGCTTCTTCCAACT
Organism: Pseudomonadales bacterium; assembly: GCA_038329375.1. Taxonomy (GTDB): domain Bacteria; phylum Pseudomonadota; class Gammaproteobacteria; order Pseudomonadales; family Oleiphilaceae; genus Marinobacter. The sequence continues at coordinate 4,198 of JBBQMX010000163.1, forward strand.
TCATTGTGGACCGACTTGGGGCGGTAGAAGGCACCCGCAGGCGCGGAATACCGCCGGGGAACGGAGACCGGTTGCCACCTATACTGATGCCGAGCAAGGCGGTAGAAAAATCCGGCAGATAAATTTCGAGGCGGTTGTGATCGGAACTCGCAGATGACTCACCTAACAGCCCCGCTCCACGCAAACCTTTCGATAGCGGCGCGGTCCATTTGCGGGCAAAATTGCCCAGGTCATGGTCAGGGTTGCCCTCAGGAATACGGGTCTCAACGCGGCCACAGCCAGTCAGTCGGGAGCCAGCGTCACGTAATGCGTGAATAATCGCCCCGACACGATCTGACTCGGGAAGGGCCACCTCGGTGAGCAGTTCAAACCAGTCGCGACTGAATACCAGGCTCTCCAACGGAAGCAGATCCATCAGCTCCGCCGCACTTTCCTTGCCACTCAGGGTAAACCGGATACTTCCACCGCCTGGTTGGGGCTGGAAATAGCCAAATATACCCAGCAATGCTGCCGCATCGGTAAGCTCACGACCAGCCTCGGGTTCAAAACCCGGACGGCAGAAGACAATAATCTGATCCATAAAATCCCTGATCGATAATTTAAAACTGTTTAACAACCTGATGGCCAACGTTGCGCTAACCGACCGTTGCCAGAGTTTAGCACCCATGACAGCCTGACCGGTTTGCATTTCCTGCGACATCCTGAATGCAGACACCTGATCATTAATGGCTGTGGCAAGCTATAAATCCGGCGGCCTTTGCTGCGGCTTCCGCAATCAGTGCCTGTTGAGTGGAGCCCAGACTGCGCAACGGCTTCAGATCGTGATCACCACCTTCAAGCCAGTGAAGCTCAGCATGCAGAGTGACGTCCTGACGCGCGACGACTTCGTCACGTTTGCCAAAGGGGTCACGACTGCCCTGCAGCACGCAAAGCGGGTGCTGCAGATCCGGAAAATGCGCGGTTCGCCATTTTTCCGATTTGCCAGGGGGATGAAACGGATAGCCGAAACACACCACACCAGAAACGCTGTCCTCAAGCGGCTCCGAAGCAGCCACCAGACTCGCAACGCGACCTCCCATCGATTTACCTCCGATGAAAAGCGGTCTTTCCGGGCCAATCGACTCTCTGACACGCCGAATCTCCTCAAGGAAAATTGTCTGCAGCTTTGCCGCTGACCCCGGTGGACGCTTGCGGCCGTCTTCGCGCCGTGCCTGCATATAGAGAAACTCAAAGCGCAT
>JBBQMX010000164.1:0-5413 GCA_038329375.1 Pseudomonadales bacterium
CATCTTGAGCAGGACATCACCGTTGATCTCGGCATTCCAGCGCAGGCCTTCCGGCATCACGGCAGCTAACGCAGAGGTAGGAAAGCGGCTGACCTGGTAGTTCAGCTCCGGCATCGGCATCAACACCTGATCGCCGGCGCACAGGGAACTGGCCTGCCACTCAAAGCAGTGCTGGCCCATTGTGAGTTTGCCAGTGGGCTGATAAACCAGTGTGGCGGGCTCAGCGAGAGTCCAGGTCTGGTTCTGCTCTATGAGTTCAACACGGGCTGATGCCAGCATGCCGTCCCAACCTTCCTGCCAGCCTCCTGCGAAACCGAGGTTGGCAACCAACTCATCGGTGGTTACCTGAAAACGCACGTTGTGATCGTCCAGCGTCCCGGTCACACCCAGGTCCAGCCCTGAGACGGTCTGGCCGCTGGCTTCGAGGCCCCGGACACTGGCGTCTGCGTTGAGAGCAAGGCCCTCCTGCAACTGGCCGTTCAGAGCCAGCGAATCAATGGTCAGCAGTTCCTGCCACGCCAGCGACGAGCCCTCGAGCTGAACACTGCCAACAGGGTTATCGAACTGCCCGGACGCCTCGATACGGCCCTTCACAGCGCCCGATAAACCCGGCAGGAAGGCACGCAGGCGCGGCAAGTCAATACTGACATTGGCGGTCAATGCATCGGCCCAGCGTCCGGAGCCCAAAACACGATTCTCCCCTACCCTGAGTTCAAAATTCTGCACCTGCCACTGCTGGTCGGCAGACTTCAGATCACCCCGGATGCGGGTGTCGTTGGATTGCCAAGTACCTGCAAGATCAAGCTTTGCGGTGGCCTCCGGAAAACCCTCGGGGTCGAGACGTCCTGCAGTTGCAACCGGTCCACTCAAGCTGGCTTCCAGCTCCGGCACCCAGTAACCGGGGTTCAGCCGGTCCAGTTCGAGTTGGGCATCCCAGGCAATCTGGTCGGCAAACGCAACGTCTGCCTTTCCTTTCAGGCCCCCCGCGCCGGTATCGGCGATCAGATTGCTGATCTGAACCTGCTCCAGATCGCCTTTCACATCGGCCTGCAGCGAGGTGTCTCCTATTGGGCCCCCGACCCCTGCTCTGAGGTTGGCCTGATAACGCCCGTCGGTGTAGCTACCCTCGGCCTCAAGCGTATTCAGAGTAACCGGTAGGGCCTCCATATCGGGTATCAGGTCATACCAGGGGAAATGCTGGAGGCCCACCTCCGCCGTCGCTTCCAGCGGGCCTGACCAGTCCACCGAGCCCGTTACGGCAAGCTCGTTAGTTTCGCCTTCACGATGATAGGGTGCGGCCAGTGTCAGTGACAGGCCGGTCGCCTGTTCGGTTGTCACCCGCCCTTTCAGGGCCAACTCAACATCACCCCGGGCACCGGGCAGCAGTGCTGAGGTATCGGTAGTGAAACCATTGGCAAGACTACCCGCCAGGGCCAGTCGCCAGTTTCTCAGGGTCAGGGTGGAGGGTAAGCTGTCGAGCGCGAGAAATTCGTCAGCCCGGAGATTCAGCCGGGCGGGCAGGTCCGGATTTAACGGACCAACCTTGCCATCAAACCGGGCGCTCAGGTAGCCCAGACTCTGGCCTCGAAAGTTCAGATCCCGGACACTGCCGCTGAGCGTGAGGCCCACCTTCCAATTCTCGCCATACGGTGGCGGCAGCCTGGTTTCCACATTCAATGCTAGCGGCCAGTCACCCCGGGTATCTATGCGCCCCGACACAGTGACCTCCAGAGTTTCCCGGCGCACAAAAAGTTCTTCTACATTGAGTTCTGCACCGGCAGCTTCGGCATTCAGGGTCAGGGTATCCCAAATCAGTCCGTCATTGAGCGTAAACGGCCCGAGGTCAATATCGCCTATATCGAGATTAACCGGCAGAATCACCGTCGGAAGGGTAATGCCAGAGGTTTCTTCGGTGTCTTCGCCGGGCTGTGTTTCCAGATCAATGTTGCTCACCCGAAGAGTGTCGAGACACAAAGTTTTGCGCCACAGGCACCCGGGAGACCAATCGATATAGGGAGCCGTAAGCTCCAGCCGAACGCCATAGCCCTGCCATCGCAATGAATCTGCCTGCCAAACCCCGAACAGGGAACCTTGCCCGGCATCAACCTCCAGCCCCGGCACCTGATCAACGACCCAGGCCGTGCCCGCCTCGGAACGCAGCGCGAGTAATACCGCAGCCAACAGCAGCACCGGCACCAGGATGATGATGGCCAATGCGATCAATAGCCTGCGCACAATTACACGTTTCCGGCTCATAGTTCCGGCCCCATCGAGAAGTGCAAACGCCAGCCGCCGCCGAATTCCTCATCCAGGCCATTGGCAACATCAAACCGGATCGGCCCGACCGGGCTGATCCAGCGAACCCCGAGGCCCACGCCTGTGGCCAGTGGATCAGTCAGGTTGTCTACCGAGTTGCCTTTATCAACGAAGGCCGCCAGCCGCCAGCTGTCTGACAGCGGAAACTGATATTCAACGCCTGCCACAATCAGATAACGACCACCCACAGTTGCGCCATTCTCATCCTGCGGCGAAAGTGTCTCGTAGCCATACCCCCGGACACTCTGATCGCCACCGGCGAAAAAACGCAAGGAAGGCGGCACGTCCGAGAACTGATTGGTCGCAATACCGCCAGCTTGCAGCCGTCCCAGAAAGCGATGGCCGTTGCCCACCGTCACCAGGCCCCTGGCCAGTCCAATGACATGCACGATGTCAGCATCAGACAACAGGCTGCGATGGGCCCCGGTAACGTCTACCTGAAGCCGATAACCACGGGATGGGTCAAGGGGCGAGTTGGCACTGAGTTTGGAATAGCCAACACCGGGCAACAGCAGTTTGCTGGTTTCTCTCGCGTTCTCACCAATTTTGAAACGCTCTCCTTCCCAGCGCACAGAAAGTATTCGCTGCCAGCCATCATCGAGTGCGTGCTGCCACTGCTGACCGAAGGTCAAAAGCTCGGACTCTACATCTTCGATATCTTCCCGCTGGAAGCCTGCAGTCAGCCGAATCGAATCGGTCATCGGCGGGTCAAGGGGTAACTCGTACCAGGTACTCAAGCTTTGTCGGGGCGCAGAAAGCTCGGTTCCCGCGCCACCTCGATGCCCCATCGGGTTGGTCCAATGCTCGGTCCAGGTGCCACTGAAGCGCGGCCCGACATCCGTTGAGAAACCAATACCAGCCGCCACAGAACGCGGGTCACGGCGAGTCAGGCGAACCACCACCGGAATTCTTTGCTCGGCTGCGGCATCAGGCCGGGCGTCCACCAGCACCTGCGAGAAATAACCGCTATTGGACAAATCACTATTCAGCCTGGCCAGTTTGTCGGCATGATAGGGAGACCCGGGCTCGAAAATCACAAAACGCTGAAGCAACTGGTCCTCGAAACCATGGCCTTCCTCAAAGCGGACCTCCCCGAGACGAAAGCGCGGGCCGCTCTCGTAGATCAGCTCCACAGAAACAGTGCCGTCGTCAGGGTTCACCTGCAGCTGCTGTTTGGTAAACGCCCCCTCGAAATAGCCGAGCCGCAAAGACCGATTCTGAATGCTGGATTTGAGGCTGTCGTAATGGGAGTGATTGAGTATTTCGCCTTCGTTCAACCGCGTGGTCTGCAACTCCCCGAAGTCTTTGTCGTCCGCAGCGGGCCCCAGAATACGAATGTCACTGGAACTGATCCGCACCGGTTCTCCCGCCTTCACCGTCAGCTCCAGCCGTGGCAGCTCGTCGTCAATCACTCGCCAGTCAATCTGGGGACGATAGTAACCCAGGGCTTTCAGCGCCTGGCGGACCTGCTCAGTAGCGGTCGGAGCGTAGCGCCGGAGATTACTGGCACTGCGACCCTCAACATCACCAATGAAAGCCTCGGCATTTTGCTGTAATGCAGGAAAGTCACCCTCAATACGCACCTGGACCTGTCCCCATGCCGTGACTGGAAAGCAGACCCAAAAAACGCCGGGTAACCAAAAATAGCGACGAAAAAAATACCAAAAGATAATCATCAAGAACGCGGACCGTTGGGAACTCCGTAACAACCTGCGTGTGAGTTTACCGGTAACCGGTCAAGTTAATCCATGGCAAATGTGGCTGGAAATAAGCCTCAGTAACCGACGTACTGACCGCCGGACAACCGGGTCATAGCCCGAAGGTTGCCGGGCAAGTCGTCTGCGGACCCGAAATGAGCTAGGCTAGAGGTCTGAAAAGCCAGCTGATTCGTCAGCCCCGGAGAACGACAAAAAGGCCCTGGATGTTCACTATCAACCGTGTAAATCTCAAATCAAGCCATCAGGTGGTATGGCTCATTATCGATTTCCTGATGCTTGGGCTACTGATTTTCAATCTTGCACTGATCATCTTTGATTCCATTTACAGTTTTGAGGCCACCCAGAATTTCCTCGAAGCCCATGTCGGCCCCTTCAAAGAGGTCTACCATCCGGTCCATAAAAACTTCATCTTCTACGATCTTATCTTCGTGAGCATATTCCTCACCGAGTTCGCCGTGCGCTGGGCCTACTCGGTCGGAACCAAGGTCTATGACCGCTGGTATTTCTACCCATTCATCCACTGGTACGACCTGGTTGGCTGCATACCCACCGGCGGCTTCCGCTTCCTGCGGGTGCTGCGGGTTATTTCCATCATCTACCGGCTGCACAAGTACAACATCATCGATGTCACTAAAACCCGTGCCTTCCAGTTTTTCAACTTCTATTACGAAGCCTTTCTGGAGGAGCTCTCGGATCGCATTGTAGTCAAGGTGCTATCCGGCGCTCAGAACGAAATCAACCAGGGCTCACCACTGTTTGAACGCATCCAGAACGATATTCTTTACCCTCGACGGGAAATGATCGCCGGGTGGATATCTGCTCGCGTCGCCCAGGCTGCGGAAGAGGGCTATGTGCCCAATCGCGGTGCTCTGCGCAGCTATCTTGAGAACCGGGTCGACAATGCTCTGAAGCAGAACACCGAGCTCTCACGCCTGCGTTTTCTGCCGGTGGTGGGGCCAACCATTCAGGAGACCCTGGAAGAAGCGGTCGGGGACATCGTGGCAGACGTTATTCACCAAATTCTGGATGACCTGGCCTCCACCCGGAATCACGCCTTTATCGAAGATATTGTCACCGTATTCCTACCCAACCCCGAACACCGGGATGCAGACGAAGTGGAGAACGAAGAGCTGATCCGGTTAATCGATGAAATAATTGAAGCGATTAAAAAACAAGTGCGCGTAAAACGTTGGCGAAAAGCGCTTTGACGGAATAGCGAACTATCAGACAGGGGCGCCTATCAACATGACAGCGTTACATAACCGACCGGCGCACTAGATGTGTTGGCAGGGTTTCAGGCGCCAGAGGGATTTGCTGGCGGATAGCTGACTACTCCCTGAGCTTAATCACCAACAGCCCGTCCCGGACCTGAATGTGGT
>JBBQMX010000165.1:0-5395 GCA_038329375.1 Pseudomonadales bacterium
CCCGGTGGGTGAGGTGACTACTCCGATATGGCGTGGCAGGGCCGGGACGGGTTTCTTGCGGGCCGGATCAAACAATCCTTCGGTCTGGAGCTTGTATTTGAGCTCCTCAAACGCCTGTTGCAACACACCAAGGCCTGCCGGCTCCATGTGCTCCACAATAATCTGGTAGTCACCGCGGTTTTCATAGAGGCTGACCTTGCCACGGATACGTACCTGATCGCCTTCTTTCGGTATCTCCCGAATACGTTGGTTAAAGCCCTTGAACATGGCGCAGCGTACCTGGCATTTGGCGTCCTTCAGAGTGAAGTACCAATGCCCCGAACCCGGGCGGGAAAAGCTGGAAAGCTCGCCAACCACCCAGGCTTGTAAAAAACTGACCTCCAGCAGATGACGAACCTGATGATTAAGTTCACTGACGGTCAGGGCGCCCGGACGGGTCGGATTAGCAGGTATATCCATAAAATATAGGGAATTTCCGAAAGTAGCTGTAGGTCAAATTTAGTGATAATTCAAAAACATGCAGCAGTCTCTTAAAATACTGCCGGTTTACTGTTAACCGCCACGGATTTATAATGAATTGCTCAAACTTAGCACGTTCAAAAGGCGGGTCCCAATGTTGCGTATTGCCGAAGAAGCCCTCACATTTGATGATGTCTTGCTTATCCCGGGATATTCAGAAGTTCTGCCATATCAGGTTAACCTTAAAACCCAACTGACCAAAGGCATTGCACTGAATATTCCGTTGATTTCTTCCGCCATGGACACCGTCACCGACGTGGAGCTGGCGATAGCGATGGCGCAGGAAGGCGGCATCGGCATAATGCACAAGAATATGAGCTCGGAGCAACAGGCAGCGGCGGTTCGCAAGGTTAAAAAATACGAAAGTGGCGTGGTTAAAGACCCGATCACCGTTTCACCTGACACCACTGTTCGCGAATTGCTTGATATCACCACTGCCAATAACATCTCGGGTCTGCCCGTGGTGGACGGTCGCGACCTGGTCGGCATTGTAACGGGTCGGGATATTCGTTTCGAAAGCCGCCTCGACACCCGCGTATCCGACATCATGACGCCAAAAGATAAACTCGTCACGGCGCCGGAAGGGGCTGATCTTGAAGAGGTTAAAAACCTGCTTCACAAGCACCGCATCGAGAAGGTTCTGGTCGTCAATGACGAGTTTGAGCTGAAAGGCCTGATCACCGTCAAAGATATTCAGAAAGCAAAGGATTACCCGCTGGCCTGCAAGGACGAGCAGGGGCGGCTACGTGTCGGTGCTGCGGTCGGAACCGGCGCTGATACCGAAGCCCGCATTGCCGCGCTGGTCGAAGCGGGGGTCGACGTTATTGTTATTGACACCGCCCACGGGCACTCCAAAGGCGTGATTGATCGCGTTCGCTGGGTCAAGACCCACTTCCCGGATGTTCAGGTTATCGGCGGCAATATAGCAACCGCTGACGCTGCCATTGCGTTGGCCGACGCGGGTGCTGATGCCGTCAAGGTTGGTATTGGCCCGGGTTCTATCTGCACAACCCGCATTATTGCCGGCATTGGCGTACCCCAGATCACGGCGGTATCCAATGTGGCGGCGGCTCTGAAAGATCGTGGTGTGCCGCTGATCGCTGATGGTGGCATTCGTTTCTCCGGTGATATTGCCAAGGCTATTGCCGCCGGGGCTCACTGCGTCATGATTGGGGGCTTGCTCGCGGGCACCGATGAAGCGCCGGGCGAAGTGGAACTTTTCCAGGGCCGGAGCTACAAAGCCTATCGGGGCATGGGGTCGATTGGCGCGATGGGGCAGGGGTCTAGTGACCGTTATTTCCAGGACGCCAGTAAAGGCGTCGATAAGCTGGTGCCGGAAGGCATTGAAGGTCGGGTTGCCTGCAAAGGTCCCATGCGCAACATCGTCCATCAGTTGATGGGTGGTCTGCGAGCTTCAATGGGCTATACCGGCAGTGCCTCAATGGAGGAGATGCGCACCTTGCCGCAGTTCGCACGCATCACGAATGCCGGTATGCGCGAGAGCCATGTTCACGATGTCACCATCACCAAAGAATCGCCGAATTATCGCGTCGTCTGATTCTGACCATACCCCCGCGCGGTTCAGGTTATGGAGCCGCGCTGTTCAATTCTGACTTGAGGACCTCATGGCCCAGAACATTCATGACCACCGCATCCTGATTCTTGATTTTGGTTCCCAGTACACCCAGCTTATTGCCCGCCGGGTGCGGGAAATAGGCGTCTACTGTGAGGTCAGGGCGTTTGATATCACGGACGCTGAGCTTGATGAATTTAACCCCAGGGGTATCTTGCTTGCGGGTGGTCCGGAATCGGTTACCCAGCTGGGTGGCCCCCGGGCGCCGGACGGTCTGTTCGACCGGGGTGTTCCGGTATTGGGCATTTGTTATGGAATGCAAATCATGGCTGAACAGCTTGGTGGCAAGGTTGCCAGTTCCGACAAGCGGGAGTTCGGCTATGCCCAGGTCAAGGTCCGGGCTGAAGGCGCGCTGCTGGACGGCATCACCGATCATCTCACCGGCCAGGGCGAGTCTCTGTTGGATGTCTGGATGAGTCATGGTGACAAGGTTGTCGGTATGCCTGCCGGGTTTGAGTTGCTGGCTTCGACCGAAAGCGCGCCCATTGCTGCAATGCAGGATCTCAAGCGCAAGCTGTTTGGTGTTCAGTTCCACCCCGAGGTCACCCATACCCTGCAGGGTCAGCGTATCCTTGAGCACTTCGTGTTGAATATTTGTACCTGTGATGCGCTCTGGACACCGGCAAAGATCGTCGACGACGCCGTGCACCAGATCCAGGCCCAGGTGGGCTCGGACAAAGTGCTCCTGGGTTTGTCCGGGGGTGTCGACTCCTCGGTTACCGCAGCCTTGTTACACAAGGCCATCGGGGGCCAGCTCACCTGTGTGTTTGTGGATAATGGTCTGCTGCGCCAGCACGAAGGTGACCAGGTCATGGACATGTTCGGTCGTAATATGGGCATCAAGGTGATCCGGGCCAACACCGAAGAGTTTTTCCTCTCGCGCCTCAAGGGTATCCATGATCCTGAGCAGAAACGAAAAATCATTGGTAACAGTTTCATCGAGGTATTCGACCGGTACGCCACAGAAATCCAGGATGTGAACTGGCTGGCTCAGGGTACGATCTACCCGGACGTCATCGAGTCCGCGGCTTCTAAAACCGGTAAGGCGCATGTCATAAAATCCCACCATAATGTGGGCGGCTTGCCGGAGAAGATGAAGCTGAAACTGGTTGAGCCCCTGCGTGAGCTCTTCAAGGACGAGGTGCGCAGGATCGGCCTGGAGCTGGGCCTGCCTTACGATATGGTATATCGGCATCCGTTCCCGGGTCCGGGTTTGGGCGTGCGGATTCTGGGCGAGGTAAAGAAGGAGTACGCGGACATCCTGCGTCGGGCTGATGCCATTTTCCTGGAAGAGTTGCACCGGGCTGACCTTTATCACAAGACCAGTCAGGCTTTTGCCGTTTTTCTGCCAGTCAAATCCGTGGGCGTGGTTGGCGATGCCCGGCGTTACGAATACGTAATTGCGATCCGGGCGGTGGAAACGGTAGATTTCATGACCGCTCGGTGGGCGCGCTTACCCTACGAGTTGCTTGAAACGGTATCGAATAGAATCATTAACGAGATTTCCGGCGTGTCCCGGGTGACTTACGATATTTCATCCAAGCCTCCCGCCACGATCGAGTGGGAATAAACCGACCTGTCGGGGCGATGACAGTGAATGACGAGTTCTGGATGAATCGCGCCCTGACGTTAGCAAGATCTGCTGCTGACGTGGGTGAGGTGCCGGTCGGTGCTGTTGTGGTTTTGGACGGTTGCGAAATAGGTGGGGGTTACAATGCCCCGATAGGTCGTTGCGATCCGACAGCCCACGCAGAAATTATGGCACTGCGGGATGCCGCTCGCCGGATGGGTAATTACCGCTTGTCCGGTGCAACCCTATACGTCACGCTCGAACCCTGCACCATGTGTGTCGGGGCCATTATTCATAGCCGCATTTCGCGGCTTGTGTACGGTGCCCGCGAGCCCAAAGCCGGTGCGATCATCTCGATGCGCCGGACGTTAGAAGAAGAGATTTTCAACTGGCAGGTTGAAGCAATCGGTGGCGTACTTGAACATCCATGCAGTGAGGTGATTTCCGACTTTTTTGCTGCTCGTCGTGAGCAGATTCGCCGTCGGCGTCATGATCAATCAGGGAACGAACAGGAGTAATTCATGAAAGTGCTGGTTACCGGCGGTGCCGGTTATATTGGAAGTCACGTTGTACGCCAACTCGGCGAAGCGGGCCACGACATCGTCGTGTTTGATAATTTGTCCACCGGGTATCGCTGGGCGGTTACCTTCGGAGAACTGGTCATTGGTGACCTTGCGGACGAGGACGCCATCGAGGCGGTCTTCAGCCATCACAATTTCGAAGCCGTTTTACATTTTGCGGCCAACATCGTGGTTCCGGAATCCGTTGCCAATCCTCTGAAGTACTACAGTAACAACACCCGCAATACATTGAACCTTTTGAAAGTGATCGAACGTCATAAAACGCCTTACATGGTGTTTTCGTCCACCGCAGCTGTGTACGGCATGCCCGATGAAAAAGTCCTCGCCGAATCCCAGCCGCTGGTGCCCATCAATCCTTACGGCGCCTCGAAGATGATGAGCGAGCGAATGATCATGGACGTGGCTGCCGCTTCGTCCCTGAACTATGTCATTTTGCGGTACTTCAACGTCGCGGGCGCAAATCCCGATGGTCTGCTGGGGCAGGCCACGCCTGAGGCAACGCATCTGATCAAGGTGGCATGCGAGTGTGTCACAGGGCAGCGTGAAGGTATGAGCGTGTTTGGCACTGACTACGACACTCGGGATGGCACCTGCGTCCGGGATTATATCCATGTCGAGGATCTTGCCAAAGCCCATGTCATGGCGCTGGAATTCATGAGCAAAGGCGGCGAGTCCCAGGTTCTGAATTGTGGCTACGGTAGTGGCTTTACCGTCAGTGAAGTCATTAATGTGGTCAAAAGGCTGTCCGGAAATGACTTCCCGGTAGAGCGGGTCGGACGTCGCGCAGGTGACCCGGATGCCCTTATGGCAGACAACAGCAAGATCACCCGAACACTGGGCTGGACGCCGGACTACAACAACCTGGATACCATTGTTGGTACAGCGTTGGCGTGGGAAGCCATTTGGCAAAAGCGGCGTCAATCCTCGTAATCGTTTCAAGCGACCTAAAATCACTCTTTTGGATGGACTTTAAAGGATGAAAATTACCATTTTTGGCACCGGTTATGTTGGCCTCGTTACAGGCGCATGTCTTGCGGATGTCGGCCACGATGTGCTTTGCATGGATGTCGATGAGAGCAAGATCGAAAAACT
>JBBQMX010000166.1:0-5390 GCA_038329375.1 Pseudomonadales bacterium
CTCCGCACCGTGATTCAGGGACCGCACAACATCCGTCATCAGCCCGGTGTTCACCAACAACGATACCCGGTGGCCATCGGTGGTTTCGCATGGCAAGTCCCGTAACTTTTCCAGGCCCCGAAACAGTGCGGCTTCTTCGTCGTAGATTTCCTGATAAAAGGCCCGGAGATCGGCCGAAGGAGAGGCAAAGAGCTGCCCCTCAAAACCGTCTACGATCAACTCTTTACCAGCCAACTGATTGATCGGGATATCAACCATCCCCATCACCGTCGGAACCCCCATGGCGCGGGCAAGAATAGCGACATGGGAATTACCGGAACCCCGGACAGATACCAGACCGACCAGGGTGCCCCTGGGCACCTCACCCAACATTGCCGGGGTCAGCTCCTCGCTGACCAGTACTGTGCGCTCCGGATAAACTACATCCTGCTGGTCATCAGCCTGCAGATGCGCGAGCAGTCGGCGGCCCAGATCCCGTATGTCGACCGCGCGCTCTCGCAGGTAGGGATCCCCCATCAGCTCGAAATGGCGAACGTACTGATTAACTACCTGTTTCAGGGCACCCTGAGCCCATAGACCGCCTTCGATTCGGCTCACTACTTCGCCAGGCAGCGCGTTGTCGTCCAGCATTCTCAAATAGACTTCAAACAGTGCCAACTCTTCCGGTCGCAACTGCGAAGCCAAGCGTTCGGAAACCCGGTCAATGTCCTCCCTCACAGCGGTAACCGCCTCACCGAACAGTGCGAGCTCCTGTGCGATATCTTCGGTTTGTTTCTCAGGCACGGCATCCAGATCAGCCGGCGGATAAATAACCACACACTCCCCAATGGCTACACCAGGGGCTCCCGCTACGCCCTTGAAGCTGACATCCCGGGTCTCTTCGCCGGTCAGTGACAGGCCACTGATCGCTCCGGTTGCCTCACTGTGGGCGATCACACCCGCAAGTTGGGCAGACACCGTTACCAGGAACGCTTCTTCACCCTCATCAAAACACCGGGAGCTTTCGCGCTGCTGCACCACCAGAACACCAAGGACTCGCCGATGGTGGATAATGGGCACACCAAGAAAAGACCTAAAACGTTCTTCGCCAGTTTCCGGAAAATATCGGTAGCGGGGGTGGGAGGGTGCGTCTTCAAGATTGATCGGCTCTTCACGGGAGCCGACCAGGCCAATCAGGCCCTCAGAGTGAGCAAGACTGACCTTGCCAACCGCCTTTTTGTATAGCCCTTCGGTGGCCATCAGAATATAGCGGTTGGTTTCGGGGTCCAGAAGATAGACCGAACAGACTTCGGTATTCATCGCTGCCTGCACCCGCGTAACGATAATACCCAGCGCCTCGTGCAGATCACGCGCGCTGTTTACCTCTTGTACGATACTTCGCAGTGTGCTCAGCATGGCGGGCTCAATCCGTCATTGTTGGTCCTGTGAACGTCGCCGGACTTCATTCCGGCCAGCCTGCTCCATGTTCCGGAACAGTCTCGGCGCAAGCTCTCTCAGCGCACGCCTGTATACCTCTCGCTTAAACGATACTACCTGGCCAAGCGGGTACCAGTAGCTCACCCACTGCCAGCTATCAAACTCTGGTGAATCTGTTCCGTCAACGCGCACGCGTGCGTCCGGTGAAAGCATCCTCAGCAGGAACCATTTCTGTTTTTGCCCAACACAGACCGGGTGCGAGTGATGCCGCACCATACGCCGGGGAAGCCGATAGCGGAGCCAGCCATGGGTACAGCTGATGATTTCAACATCCTCTGCCCTGAGGCCGACCTCTTCTCCAAGCTCCCGGTACAACGCCTCTTCAGGTGATTCGCTCTGATTGATACCACCTTGGGGAAATTGCCAGGAGTCCTGCCCTATTCGCCTTGCCCAGAGAACCTCGCCTCTGTGGTTGGCCAGAATGATTCCGACGTTGGGTCTGAAACCGTCTGAATCGATCACGGCACAGTCCTGTGTTGAAGTCGGTATAAGTCCAAGTTAACTTCATTCTTACAGAAACCCCAACCTTCGGCAAACGAAGCCGTCATCTTTTCAGCATGTTAGTATGGATTCCACTCGCCGAAAAAGCCTCAATGAAAAGTCATAGATATTAAAAAGAAAGGAGCTGTGATTTGACCCTGGCCATATTTGACCTCGATAACACGTTACTGGCGGGTGATAGCGATCATGCCTGGAACGAGTTTTTGGTAGAAGAAGGCATTGTAGATGCCAAAACCTACCAGAACGCCAACGACCAGTTCTATCAGGATTACATTAATGGTGATCTGGATATTTTTCGCTATCTCCGCTTCGCTCTGGAACCTCTGTCCCGACACGAACCGGAAGAGCTTGAGCAATGGCGGGTTCGCTTCCTTGAACACAAAATCCGGCCGATGTTACAGGTCAAGGCCACAGCCTTGCTGGATCACCACCGGATGCAAGGCCACACGTTGATGATCATCACAGCCACCAACCGGTTCGTAACGGAGCCGGTAGCGGGCGTTCTGGGTATCGAGCACCTCATAGCCACGGACCCCGAGAAAGTTAATGGTCGCTACACTGGCAACGTTTCAGGTATACCCAGCTTTCAGGATGGCAAAGTAAGCAGGCTATTCGAATGGCTTGACCAGCAGCAGACCACCCTGGAAGACGCCTGGTTTTACAGCGACTCACACAACGATCTGCCGTTACTTGGTAAAGTTTCCCATCCGGTCGCGGTCGATCCGGACCCCACGTTGGCAGCCCACGCCCGTAAACACGGCTGGGATATAATTTCTCTGCGGGATTGAAAGGAGGCGTCCGATGCGAGCGCAGGCTTTCTGGATACCATTCCTGCCAGCAATACTGCTGCTGACAGCCTGCGGCGAACCGCGCGCGCCTGAGAATCAAAAGTCTGACCAAAGCCCGCCAAGTGCAGAAATTTCAGATGTTATTCGCGACCGAGTTGAAGGGCTGAGCAACGCTGTATGCGGGTCGGCAAAGGACCTCAAAACCAGCATTACAAGCTTTCTTAATTCGCCTACCCCTGAGACACTGATGGCAGCGCGCACTCATTGGCGCCAAGCCCATCAGTCCTACGATAACCTTATGTTGGCTTATCAGCTGGCCAGGCAGGACCCGTTGCATATCGAGGACGACCGGGATACGGTGGATGCCTCTCCGATACTCCCGGGCTACCTCGACCGCGTACCCGGCTATCCCCGCAGCGGCATTGTCTATTCAGAGGTGCCACTGACACCCGAGTTTGTACGGAAAGAGCATCAGTCGACTGATTTTCTCTATCTCACCCTGGGATTTCACCCCCTGGAAGCCATGCTTTGGGGTAGCGCTGACCAAAGTGCTGAAGCGCGCGCGATGCTTTACGTCAGCACAGAAAGCGTCCCCGAAGACAAGGTCGATTCCCGCGCCCGCAGAGTCGACTTGCTCAGGCTCATAGCTCACGGTCTGAATCGGGATGTCGGGACGCTCTGCCCACTGGCCGGCCAGGAACCTCTTATGAGCAAGCTGGCACTACTGAGCAAGAATGAAGCGCGCGCAAAGCAGGCCATTGCAGGGGCACTCGAAGCCGTGGTTGAGCCCAAGCTCTCGGCCTGGCAAAACAATCCGGAAGGTGAAGACAGAAACGGGATGCCAGTGTGGCACGCCCCCTTTGCCAAAACCGATTTCACTAGCATGTCAGTCCAGGTCACTGCGTTACGGACCCAGTGGCTGCCAGTGCTGGCACCTCACGATCCGGAGGCCGACTCCAGAGAGGCCCTGGAAGAACGGTTTTCCGTACTTTCAGAGCGGCTGGGTCAGCACGCCGAAGCAGGCAGCAGTCAGACCGTTGACGGCATAACCCATACCCGGGACGAGCTCAATATACTCATAGCGGCTTTAAGTCCTCCACTCCAACTCAAAGAATCAGCTCAGAGCGATGTGCCCACTGATCAGGCGGATACGAAGGAGGAGGCTATGGGACCTCAGGATTCAGAGGAATCCCGTGAGTGAGCGCACAAAACAGGACTTGATATAATCGGTCTCTGGAATACCCGGTACAATCGGGTGGTCTGGCGCCTGATGGCCTTGCTCCAGAAGCTGAACAAAACGATCAATCTTACGACCACTGCCCCTGATGATGTCTACCAGTTTTTCCTGAGAGAGATGCATTGAGCAGGAGGCCGAAACCAGCAGGCCATCCCGATCCAGCAAGCGCAAAGCCAGCTGGTTCAGCCTTGCGTATGCCTGTTCACCGGCTTTCTGGTCCCGGCGGCGGGGAATCAACGCTGGCGGGTCCAGCACAACGATGTCGTACTTTTCTTTCTCATCACACAGAACTTTCAACGCTTCGAAGGCATCACCTTCCAGTGTTTCAATATTATCCAGCCCGTTGAGCCTGGCATTATGGTGAACGGCGTCCAGTGCCTGGGCTGAGCTGTCCAGGCACGAGACGTGGGCCGCGCCAGCGCAAGCCGCCTGAATACCCCAACCCCCGACATAACTGAACACATCCAGCACGCGCTTGCCCGGGGCATAGGCTTGCAGGCGCTGGCGGTTCATCCGGTGATCGTAGAACCAACCGGTTTTCTGACCGCCGGCAAGCGGCACTTCGAAGTTCACGCCGTTCTCGCGGACATTCAACACCTCAACGTTGCCACCGTTCATCTGCTCTACATAGCTGGCAAGGCCTTCTACCTGGCGCATCTTGCCATCATTTTTCAATACCACGATGGCGTCATGCACCAGCCGCTGGACTGCACGCACGATGGCATCCTTCATGGTTTCCATGCCGGCGGTGGAAATTTGCACGACCACAACCTGATCAAACCGGTCGATCACCAGGCCGGACAGGCCATCCCCGTCACCGAATACCCAACGGTAGAAAGGCTCGGAGAATAATCGCTCCCTTAGGCTCAGTGCCATCTCCATGCGATGAGTCAAGCGTTGGGCCGTCATGCCGTGGGAAGCGTCACGGCTGATCAGCCGACCACAAATCAGGGTGTGGGGGTTAACAAAAACCGTTCCCAACGGTTTATCCACGGAGGATCGCAGCTCAGCCTGGCTGCCCGCTTCAAATTCGGTCAGCGGCGAACGCCGGGTATCCACTTCGTTGCTGTAGACCCATAGATGCCCTGCCCGCAGACGACGCTCAGCGCCTTTTCGCAAGTAAAGTACCGGAAACTTCATAAAAACTACCCATGAGAACACGAAGTAAAAGGCAGATCATACACGGGACGGAAGCGCCCGGTTCATGTTGCCGCAGGTTCGTACTAAACCGGGAGCTATTCCTCGGCAGCCACCTGCGCGGCATAGGCTTCGGCATCCATTAAACTGTCGAGCTCTCCCCGGTCGGTCAATCTGACCTTGAATAGCCAGCCATCCCCGTAGGGGTCTTCGTTAACTTTCTCGGGCTCATCTTCAAGGATCTCGTTAAC
>JBBQMX010000167.1:0-5387 GCA_038329375.1 Pseudomonadales bacterium
ACCCTGACTTCACGCAAGTTTCAGGCAGTTATCAATTTGGTGGGTCGTGATGGATTCGAACCATCGACCAATTGGTTAAAAGCCAACTGCTCTACCAACTGAGCTAACGACCCAAAACGGGCTGGCTTGACTAGCCGTGACTACACGCTCGTTCACCAACTGCGCGCAATCAATTGCAATTTGGTGGGTCGTGATGGATTCGAACCATCGACCAATTGGTTAAAAGCCAACTGCTCTACCAACTGAGCTAACGACCCAAACGAGGCGCATATAGTACGGGTTTTTCGCCGCGCTTCAAGCTTTTTCAGGTATTATTTCAACATCTACGACCTCAGCGCTTCGCTAAGTACTCTTTTGCCAAAGACGCTGCATTGGTTGCCGGATAACTGGATACCACCCGTTCCATTTGTCGAACCGCTTCGCTTTTTTCATTCAAACGATCGTAGGTGACGCCAAGCTTGTACACCGCATCCGCTGCTTTTCGGTGATCTGAAAAACGCGTGGCCACGATGGTGAACGCCTGTTTCGCCTGCTCCAACTGCGGCTTGACCAGGTACACTTCACCGAGCCAGTAATAGGCGTTGACGGTGAGGTCCCCTTCCGGATACTCGGAAATGAAGCTGTAAATGCCGTCTATCGCAGCGTTATAATCCTTGTCGCGAATCAACGTCTGGATCTTCTGATAGGCCTGCCGTTCTAAATCGGTTGGCTGACGATACTCACGGGTAACCGGCTTTACGGCCGTTTCCGGAGCCTGAGCCGAGGCGCCACCACTGCCTGATGCCGGTGCCGCCTGCAGCTGTTCGGAAACATCCAGCAACCGTTGATCGAGATCAATGTAGCGCTCTTTTGACTGGTTTGAGAGACGATTAAGTTGATGCCGTTGCTCCTCAAGCTCACCCTGCAAACGGCGTACTTCGCCCTGCAACTGCTCAATCATAAAGAACAACTCAGTGTTAGCCTGGCTGCCACCTGCCTGTCGGCGGGCTTCCGACTGGTTGTTCTGAAATACCGGTGCCGATGACTGCGCCAGTACGCTACCGCTGAGCGATAGCGCAACTGTCGCCATGAGGAATTTTCTCATGGTGGTTCCTGTTGGTTGTAATCTCTGCGCTTACTGGAAAATCATTTCAACGCGACGGTTCTGAGCCCAGGCGCTCTCGCTGGAACCTGAGACCACTGGCTTCTCTTCACCATAGCTTACGTTTTCAAGCTGGTCACGGGAAGCGCCGTTGATGATCAGAAAACGCTGAACCGCGTTCGCGCGACGCTCACCCAGTGCCAGGTTGTATTCGGTAGTGCCACGCTCATCGGCGTGACCTTCCAGAGTCACCTGGGTGCGCGGATTGTCCGACAGGTAACGGGCATGCGCAGCAAGAACGTCACGAGATTCAGCTTTTATTTCAGAGGTGTCAAAATCGAAGTAGAAAGTGGTAATATTCCGCAGCGCGGCGGCTTCTGCCTGGGCTGCCTGTTCCTGTGCCTGCATCCGCTCGGATTCACTCAAGCCGCTGGAAGAAACACCGCTGCCATCAGCGCCGTCGTATACGGTGCTACCACCTTCCTGGTCAGTAGCGGAAACGCCAGTGCCGAAGCCGTCGTCTTCCATGGTATCGCCCGTGGAGCTACAACCCGCAATAAAGCCCAGTGAGAGCACCAGGGCAAATGCCTTATTTCGCATCGTGAACATCATCGCCATTCCTTTATTTTTCAGTGTGTTTTAGCACGTTAATGTAAGCTCGAACCCATAGGTGTCCGAGCCGGTCGTAAAATCGATAACAAAGCTATCGCAAAAACGGTGACCAGGCGGGTTCCCTGACATCGCCAGTGGCAGCAGGCAGAACATAATTCGAACCCCCGCCCGCAGACATAACCGTCAAAACGCTTGTACCGCCCTGTTGGGTGGAGTAAATCAGCATGCGTCCATTCGGCGCAACGCTTGGCGATTCATCCAGCCCGGTTCGGGTCAGGACAGTTTCATTTCCGGTCTCCATATTCATACGTGCAATATGGAATCCACCCTCGCGCTGATGCACGTAATATATGAACTTCCCATCGGGACTGAATCTGGGGCGCGCATTATAGCGGCTGCCGAAAGTCAGCCTTCTGGGTTCGGCACCCTCGGTCGCGTTATAATAAACCTGCGGGCCACCGGAACGGTCAGAGGTGAAAAGGAAGCCCCTGCCATCTGCGGTCCAACTGCCTTCAGTATCAATGGACCAGTGATCGGTCAGGCGCTTGGTTGACTTGGAGGCAAGATCCAGCTTGTAGATTTCGGCGTTGCCGTCCTTGGACAAGGTCACCAACAAGGATTTGCCGTCAGGTGACCAGTCTGGCGAGGAATTCAGACCCGAAAAGGAAGCAACCCGTTCGCGTTTACCGCTGGACAGCTCATGGGTGTAGATAGCCGGGCGGCCGGTCTCAAACGAGACATAGGCCAATGTCTTGCCATCCGGCGACCAGGTCGGTGATAGAATCGGTTCATCGCTTTCAAGGCGCACCCGGGCTCGCTTGCCGTCCACGTCACTGACCTGCAGTTTGTAAATTCGTTTGCCGGCACCCGTTTCAAGAGTTACATAGGCAAGCTTGGTAGAAAACGCCCCTTTCTCGCCCGTGACCGCTTCATAAACTTTGTCGCTGATGTGGTGGGCAAGGCCACGCATATCATCGGCAGAAGCCGCGGCTGTCTCACCCAGAAGGCGGCGTTCGCCATTGACGTCAAACAACTCGTAACGAGCCTGAATACGATCACCCTGCTGGCTGAGCTCACCCACCAAAAGGAAACGCTGCCCCAGCATTCGCCAGTCCCGATAGTACACATCGTCACTTCTGGACGGCAGACTGAGCATACGTTCGGGGCTCAGAGGCTTGAACTCCCCGCTCATGGTCAGGTCGTCACGGACGATTTCACTGACATCATCACCGCCGGGTAAATTGCCAGTTTTCGCAAACGGCACCACAGCAAGCGGGATAGCAGAATCGACACCCTCGGTTATGCGAATAAGTAACTCTGCGCTTGCAGGCATGGCTAACGCCATCAGGACAAATACGGGTATCAATAGGCGCGAGCACTGGCGGCGCAAGGCCCGACACCGACTCTTTTTGCGCTGGTCGGTCAGGGTGTAATCTGTCATGTTCTCGATATCCATGGTCATCTCAGCCGCTCAGGGTTGAACTCAATCGTAAACTGACGAAAATATTTTTCAAATGTGTCGCGTTCGTCAGGCACCGGGTACCGGTTAATGCCACGCACTGCGCTCAGAGCGGAGTTGTCGAAGGCGGTATTACCACTCCCCCTGACCAACTCAACAGAGGAAAGTTCACCCGTTGGTAACAGGGTAATTCTCAGGGTAGCCGTCAATTCTCCGGTAGCGGATGAGGGCATATACCAGCCGTTTTTCAAACGTTCACGGATCAGCGCCTGGTATCTCTGGCTGTCTGTCAGCATTTGCGAATCTCTCGCTCGCGCAGCTGCTTCTGCTTCCGCCTGACGACGCGCGGCGTCTTCCGCTTCACGGGCGGAGTTCGCCAGTGCTCCCAGTTGCTGTTCTCTCAGCCTGCGCTCGGCTTCCCGGCGCTTGGCTTCCGCTTCACGCCTGGCCTCAGCCTGTCGCTTGGCTTCCGCTTCTTGCTGGCGCTGACGCTCAGCCCCCTCCTGCTTTCGCCGCTGCTCTTCTGCAGCTTTGGCAGCAGCCTCTTGTTGCTTACGCTGCTGTTCCGCCTGCTGAAGCTTGCGCTCTTCCTCAGCTTTTTGACGAGCTCGCTCCTTGGCCTCGGCATCCGCTTTTTGCCGCGCTTGCTCTTCCTGCTTCTGCTTGGCCGCCTGCGCTTCACGCTGTTGGGCTTCACGTTCTTTGGCCTGCTGGCGTGCCTGTTCAGCTTGGCGCTCCCGTTCCTGTTGCTGCCGAGCGCGCTCTTCCGCCGCTTTGCGCTCGGCCTCCATTTCTGCCGGGTCCTCTTCAGGCTCAGGCTCAGGCTCCGGTACAGGCGCCGGTGCGGGCTCTGGTGCAGGCTGTTGAACGGGTGGCTGACTGGTAATCAGGCGAGCCGAAATACTTCTGGGCATCGGTTCTTCTACCGGACTGGCCCAACTCCAACCGGCCAAAGCAACCACAACAATCAGGCCGTGCAACAGCAGGGACAACGCAACAGGGGATTTCCATGCTGGCTGCCCTGTGCTGATCGGTTCTCGCTGCTGGTCAATCACGAAACATCAACCCCTACTGGTTTTGCGAGCTTTCGGTAATAAGGCCGACGCTGGAGGCGCCGGCGCCCTGCAATGCTGACATCAGCCGGACTACCACGCCGTAATTTACAAACTCATCACCCCGGACCAGAACTTCACTTCGTGTCCGACCAGCAAGAATTTTAGCAACCTGGTTCTGAACCTCTTCGAGGGGCATAGGATCACTGCCTTCGCCCCCGACCTCTAGATAATAGGCGCCGTTGCCATCAACCGATACGATGACGGATTCCACGTCTTTTTCCGCCTGAATGGGGTCCGACACCGTATTGGGCAGATCAACCTTTACGCCCTGGACCAGCATTGGAGCTGTCACCATAAAAATGATCAGCAGCACCAGCATCACGTCAATGTAGGGCACCACGTTGATCTCCGACATTGGCTTGCGGCGCTCGCGGGGCATCATCCCCATACCTTTCATGCTCACATTCGTACTCCTGCCAGATAATCAGGCTCAGGCCGCCGGGGCTTTCTCATTGTTATGCACCCGACGATGCAGAATGCTGGAGAATTCCTCGGCAAAGGTCTCATAGTTCTTAAGCAGCGAATCCGATGTTGTGGAAAAACGGTTATAGGCGATAACGGCCGGAATCGCAGCGAACAGACCCATGGCGGTGGCAATCAGGGCTTCGGAAATGCCCGGTGCCACGGTCGCAAGCGTAGCCTGCTGTGCCTGAGCCAGGCCCCGAAACGAATTCATGATGCCCCAAACTGTGCCGAACAACCCCACATACGGACTGGTCGAACCTACGGTCGCGAGAAACGGCAGATGAGTTTCAAGACGCTCCTGCTCGCGGGAAAAAGCAACACGCATGGCGCGCTGGGCGGCTTCCATCACTGCATCGGCATCCCGGCTTTGCTGGCGGAGCCGGGAGAATTCTTTGAATCCTGCACGAAAGATCGCTTCGAGCCCGGAAAACGGCGTCGGGTCTGAATTGACTTCCCGATAGAGCTGCCCGAGATCCATGCCAGACCAAAAACGTTCTTCAAAGGCCAACTGCGCCTTCTTGGCTTTACGGAAAACCTGGAAACGCTGAAAGATCAACGCCCAGGATATGACCGATGCAAGCACCAGCAACAGCATAACCAGCTGCACCAGCAAGCCTGCATTGGCGATGAGAGACCAAACTGAGAGTTCTGAATC
>JBBQMX010000168.1:0-5349 GCA_038329375.1 Pseudomonadales bacterium
GTCCAGGTTCGCATGCCATCCTCAACCCCTGTACGCCACGGCTCACCGAACCTTTCCTGGACGTCGGACCGAGTGGTTTTGCCGATCTCAATCTGGTCTACATTGTGAGTCGCAAAATCTTCACCCACCGTCGCACAACCGGTCACAAACACGGTGGTCGCCAACAGTACGGCTGCAAACACTGACTTGACAGATCCCATGATGTCCCTCTTTTGTTGATGTGAATGTCGATATCATACGGGTTATTGATCGCGAATGAATTACCGCTTGGACAATTGCCGCTCCCGGTATCGATATAAGCCCGCCAGCTCGCGCAATAGCACCCGCAGACGGTTCATCCCGGCGACCACTTGTGCAGGGTCCCGCCAATTCCGGAATATCCGATAGCGTTATAGGTGTATTACGGTATGAAAAACACCTTATTACGGAGTCAGCATAGGCTATGCTGCCACTTATGGGCCCACATTCGCCTACCCGTTTTTTTGGAGATCAACACCATGAAGCCAACGCTGCCACTGCCACTGCCAATATTCCCAACAATTGCGCTTGAGACAACGTCCCTGACGTCGGCCTCCTGGGAGTCAAATGACGCTTGCGGGCTGGTGCTATTGTTGCCGGAAGGCAACCGGGATGCCGTTGAGCAAACACCCTGGGCCAACGCGTTGCGCTTGCGTCTGGAGGCATTCCCGGAGAAGACCAACCCGGTACTCACCACCACACCCAATGGCTTGCGTACAGCCATTGGTTTCATCAGCGAGGGCGCCACCAGCTTCAAGTTACTGACCCTGGCGCGCAAGCTGGTGGGGCCACTGCTGACTGAACGACCACGCCAGATCAAAGTGGTTTCCCTGCTGGATGACAGCGGCGCTGCGCAGGCCATGGCCGAAGCTCTGGTGGCGGCGGTGCATGCCGCCGTGTTCCGGCTACCGAAGATAACCGGCAAACCGGAAGACGTGTCGGCTCTGCAAACGATCACCTTTGTGGGGGCCTATAGCAAAGCAGATTTCAGCCATGCACTGGCCACCGCCGAAGGCAACAATCTGGCCCGTTGGCTGACGCAACTCCCGGGTAACTACCTGACCCCGACCCTGTATCGCACCTACGCCGAGAC
The DNA here is from genome assembly GCA_038329375.1 of Pseudomonadales bacterium. GTDB lineage: Bacteria > Pseudomonadota > Gammaproteobacteria > Pseudomonadales > Oleiphilaceae > Marinobacter. Next base: position 1,112 of record JBBQMX010000168.1, read on the forward strand.
ACTGGCGAAACAGGAAGGCTGGGGCGCTGACTTTATCGACCTGAAACGCTTGGAAAAGCTGGGCGCCGGCGCCTTTTTGTCGGTCACCGAGGCCAGTCCCAACCGCGATGCGGGCGTGTTGCACCTGACCTATCGGCCCAAGGGCTCCAAAGGGCCGGCGCTGGCTCTGGTGGGCAAAGGCATCTGTTTCGATACCGGCGGCACCAACCTCAAAGTCGGTGGTGGTATGCTGGGCATGCACGGCGACATGCAAGGCAGTGCGGTTGCGCTGGGCACCTTTCTTGCGCTCACCCGCCTGGGCTTCAAGCAACCACTGGACTGCTGGTTGGCGCTGGCAGAAAACCATATTGGCCCGAACGCCGTGAAGTGCAACGATGTCATCACTGCACTGAACGGTACCACTATTGAACTGATCAATACCGACGCTGAAGGCCGCATGGTGCTGGCCGATACCCTGACCCTCGCCAGCCGTGAAAAGCCGACCGCCATCCTGGATTACGCCACCCTTACCGGCGGCGTGGTCGCGGCCCTCGGCCAACGCATGGCTGGCGCCATAACCAACCGACGCGACTGGATTGAACCCATCATCCAGGCCGGTGAGCACTGCGGCGAACGGGTCTGGCCGATGCCTTATGAAGACGATTACGACGAAGACCTGGAATCCCAGGTTGCCGATACTCTGCAATGCCGCACCCAGGGCGCCGGGGATCATCTTTATGCCGCACGTTTCCTCGGCCGCTTCGTCGGCGAAGACATTGGCTGGGTTCATGTCGATATGGCCTCCTCCGGCACTCACAAAGGCGGCCTGGCCCAGATACCCACCGACGTGCAGGGCTTTGGCGTGCGTTTCGGCGTGGAATGGTTCAGCAACATGGTCGCAGCAAAAGGAACCGCAACGTCATGAACATGGAATACTCAGCCAGCAGCACCCATCCGGCAATTGTTGAGTTCGATGCCACACTGACGCGATTTGTCGAGGACCGAAAAGCCGACCCGAAAGCTTCCAGTGCTGAAGTGCTGGAATCAGCTCGAGTGGTCATGACCACACCCGAAGGTCTGAACGCCCTCTATGAGCGGGTCGCCGCGGTGGAAACGGCCGGAGTCTTCGCCGGCCGGGACTGGGCAAAACCGGCCATTCTGCAACCGGGTCTGGCGGTGCGTTCATTGCGCCAGAGCAAAGCCGAAATCACGGTTATCGAAGCCCTCAGTGAGATCCGCATGCTGGCCATTGCCTCGGGTGACTATTTTCACCCCGGGATCGCCACCGAGCAGGCCCGCAACTTCCTGACTCAGGTCATGGCACTGAACCTGGACCTGCTGTCCGGCCAAATGAGTGAAGCCGACCGCGAACGCCCGCAGGAACTGGGTACCATCGTGCAGTCGCTGTACCAGTATCTGCTCGAACATCTGGGTTATGAGAGCATTCTTTCCAGCCTGGTGAGTGAGGTCAAGCGCTTACTGGTCCAGCGGCCGATCCAGACCGACAGCATCAAGAAAATGATCAGCCAGATCGCCAAGTGCCTGTTTGATCCCGAACTGGATACCGCCGGTAGCGAGGACGCCGCGCGCCTGGTCAAGGCCTTGTTTGGTCCCACCAGGGGCTGTAGGGAAGATCCCGGCCTGGAGGTTTACAACCAGCGGCTCGCCACCATGGACGAGGCCGCTCTCATGGACGAAGCCACCGACTTTGGAACGGCTATGGACGAGACCGGGCTGGTATCGGCTTACCAACCTGCCTTTTTGCGTTTTATTCGCAACCGCCGGGACGATCTGATTCCAATTGCGCTGGGGCTGAGTACCACCGGCGTCGATGCACTGCACTGCTACAGCCATCTGGTCTACCGGCTGATTGACGACGCCATCTTTCCGGAAACCAGTCAAGCTGCCTATGGTCTGGCCATGCTGCTGGAGCGCGGTACGCTCTTTCACCCACCGGTGGCGGCTGGCCTGTGGCGGCAGATCGAACTGAAGCTATCGGCCGAAACCACGGAATTGCTGACCTCGGTGTTCGGTGAGGCACAGTCTCCCCGGGTCTTCCTGCTGGCGGGGGTAATGAGCATACTGGGCCTGCCGCTGGGGGTTGGCCAGGGCAACAACCCGACCTGTCAGTCGGTCATCGGGCTCTCGATGTGGGCCGATAACGACGCCGACTACCTTTTGCAGTTGGTAGCCTGGGCCGCTCGTGACAACGAAATCTTGACCCGGTTTGAGGGTGAGCGGATATCGTCCAAGGGGCTTGATCATGGCCTTGCCAAGGAACTGCCGCTGGATGTGGATGCCGTCTCGCTGATGCTGGTCCCGCACCTTGACCGCCTCTATGTGGAAATGGGCCGCCTGTGCGGCGACCGTGACGATGACTTACATCGCTGGATCAACCCGGAATTCTACGGCTGGTGGGTTGGCCATGGTTTCCGGGTGGTAACCGATATCCATACCGGCAAGCTTGATGACTACGAAGGCTTCATCCGGCAGTTCTATGCCAGTTATCATCCTTATTACAACGGCCACATGCCGGTAATCCACCCGCAACCGGCGGGCATCGCCTCTACCGACAGCGGCGGCCGCTATGTAGGCCGACATGCCATCGCCATTTTGCGGGTAGCCCTGGACGCCCATGCCCAGATGCGGGTTTACTTTTACAATCCCAACAATGACAGCGGTCAGGATTGGGGTCAGGGCATAGTCTGCACCATTCAGGGCAATGAGGAACTGAACGGTGAAGCGTCCCTGCCGATTGCCGAGTTTGCATCACGGATGTACGTGTATCACTACGACCCGCTGGAGCTGGGCGATACCGATGCGGTGCCGGATGAAGAAGTAGCGCGCGTGATGGAGCTCGGGCGCACGAGCTGGGCGAAAGAGTTGTGACTTCGGGGTGGACGGCTTCTTGAAACCTGGTATCGGGAAACCTGGTGTCAGGAAACAAGGGGGAGCGTTTCAGCGCAGATAGCGCTCAAGCGCAAACACGTGGGGGTCATCGTCCCCTAGTGTTCGCAAGGCGGTGGCGAGGTTCAGGAGATAATCGCGATTGCGACCGCTGGGGCCTTCGGAGGCAGCGATCTGGCTGGCGATTTCAGCCTCGTCGGCAGGGCCGAGAAACGCAGCGTTATCTTCCGTGGCGATGTACACCAGGCCGTCTTCGCGGGTGCCATCAGCAAAAGTCATCGGGGTGACAAATCGCAGATAGCCATTTTTCTCCCGCACATCCAGGTGCATAAAGACGTCCGGCGAAACCCGGTAAGCCATACCTTTGCAGAAGGTCGTTTTGGGCGCTTCAATCAGGGTCACAACGCGCCCAGGCGCATCAGGTGTACCACGGTGATCATGGGACCCCTGCCAGAACCGGCGAGCCCAGCCTTCAATGCTTGCCGGGCGTTGCTCCAGGAAGGGAAAATCGACTTTATAGATAAGCGAGCCATAGCCAAACAACCACACCGACTCTACCCCATCAAAACAGTAGCGCCGGCGATTATGTTCAGTGGTATCAAAAGACATGGTGCTGGTCAGTTTCCTCTATACCCGGATTTGAGTTCAATATAACGTGGTCAGTGCCTTCTTGGCGAATGCTTCCACATCTGAAATCCGGCCTTCCTTTACTTTGACCAGCCACTCCGGGTCCTGAAGCAACGCGCGGCCGACGGCAATCAGCTCAAACTCGTTGTTGGTCATGCGTTCCACCAATTCGTCAATGCCCGCCTGCTCCACCGCTTCTTTTTTACTGGCAAAGGTGCCGCTGATGAAATCTTCGGTCAGACCGACACTGCCGACAGACATAGTCGGCTTACCGGAAAGCTTCTGGGTCCAGCCCGCAAGGTTAAGATCAGAACCCTCAAATTCCGGTTCCCAGAAGCGACGGGTAGACGCGTGGAAGATGTCTACACCGGCTTCAATCAGCGGCGTGAGGAACTGCTCCAGCTCCTCCGGTGTGTTAACCAGTTTGGCATCGTAGTCCTGCTGTTTCCACTGCGAGAACCGCAGCATGATGGGGAAATCAGGACCCACCCGGTGGCGAACGGCTTCGATAATCTCAATCACAAAGCGCTGGCGACTGGCCATGTTGCCACCGTATTTATCGGTACGCTGGTTAGTGCCTTGCCAGAAAAACTGATCAAGCAGGTAACCGTGGGCACCGTGGATCTCCACGCCATCAAAACCGAGGGCTTTAGCATCCTGGGCAGCGTCGGCAAAGGCATTGACCACGTCGGCGATATCTTCGAGCGTCATCGCCTTGCCATTCG
>JBBQMX010000169.1:0-5325 GCA_038329375.1 Pseudomonadales bacterium
CGAGATAAAACTTCACCGCGACCTCGATATGCTCTAAATGCCCGCTTGACGGGTTGCGCACAACAAAGTCCAGTTCGCCCAGGGTGCGACCGACACTGTCCCTGACCGGTGTATTGCGTAACAATACCGGCCACTCCAGAATTGATGCCAGAGCGTAGTGGTAGAGGCGCTCAAAATAGTGACCCAAACGCTGGGACTGGCCATTTTCGAGGTGCGTTAATAAGGGCTTCGGGGCACGATCAAGAGCCAGAAGGCGTTCCAGAGTGTCGTCAGGCAGATGGTCGGCGATGGCAAACCCCGGGCCAATATCCACCAGAGAGGGCGCGCCGCACAGCCACGCCAGATGCCGAACTGCCGGTGTGGACCAGAATTGTTGGTGCCGGGATTCAAGCACATCGCCATTTTCAGATTCATCGTGCAGAGACATCTATAACGCCTTTACTTTTAACGATCTTTTCAGAAGTACTCCGTAATTCGTTAAGATGCGACCATAACGCATATCAAAGTCTTAATTTACAGGAATTCCCATGGATCAATTCAGGAATATTGGCGTGATTGGCCGAATGGGCAACGTTAAGGTGGTTGAATCCTTGCGTCAGCTCCGGAACTATCTGGTCAACGAGAACTACCACGTCATCTTGGAATCCGATACCGCAGCTATGTTGCCGGGGCATGGTCTGCAAGTTTCCAGCAAGAAACTGCTGGGCGAAATCTGTGATCTGGTGATCGTGGTTGGCGGTGACGGCAGTTTACTGGGGGCGGCCAGGGAACTTGCCAAGTCAAAAATACCGCTACTGGGCGTTAACCGTGGACGCCTCGGGTTTCTGGCCGACGTGTCGCCCCATGACATGGAAGAGCGACTGGGCAAAATTTTGCAGGGTGAATATCTTGAAGAACACCGTTTCCTGCTCGATGCCCATGTCGAACGCAATGGCCAGCCCCTTGGGTTCGGCAGCGCCCTGAACGAGGTGGTACTGCACCCGGGCAAATCGACCCGGATGATCGGTTTTGATCTTTATGTCGACGGTCACTTTGTCTATAGCCAGCGTTCTGACGGGCTGATTGTCTCAACACCTACGGGTTCGACCGCATATTCATTGTCCGCCGGGGGGCCCATTATGCACCCGAAACTGGATGCTATCGTACTGGTTCCCATGTTCCCGCATACCCTGAGCAGCCGTCCCATTGTGGTGGATGGTAAAAGCGAAATAAAACTGGTTATCGGGGAAACTAACGAAACTTATCCGCAGATAAGCTTCGACGGGCAGACCGCTATTTCCTGCGCGCCCGGGGACGTCATCCGTATCACCAAGAAGCCGTTCAAGATTCGTCTGATTCATCCAACGGATCATAATTTTTACGCCACCTGCCGCGAAAAACTTGGCTGGGCCAGCGAAATAGCAGCGAGCTAACGATGGTTGTTCATAAATCAGAGTCCCGTGGTTTTGACATAATTGGCGACATTCATGGCTGTGCCAGCACGCTTTCTCGACTGCTTGACCAGATGGGGTATCGTAAGGTTAACGGTATTTATCAGCATTCCAGACGCCAGGCCGTGTTTATCGGGGATATTATTGACCGTGGCCCGCGGATCCGTGAGGCGCTGCATATGGTGCGGGATATGGTAGACCATGGTTCCGCCCAGATCGTCATGGGTAACCATGAATACAACGCGCTCGGGTATTGTACTCGTGCCAGACCGGGTAGCGGTCGCAAATGGCTGCGCGATCACAACGCCAGACATGACCGGCTGATCAAGGAAACCCTCGATCAGTTTGAGCATTATTCCCATGAATGGAATGAATTCCTGGAATGGTTCTATACCATTCCGCTGTTTCTGGAAGAAGACAATTTCCGTGCCGTACACGCCTGCTGGGACAGAAATCTTATTGAGAAATTCAAGCAGATTCAGGGCGGCAACTGCATTGACGAAGACTTCCTGCACGCTTCTTCCGCCATTGAGTCCTTTGCCGGTCAGGTTATGGACAACCTTCTGCGGGGCACTGACTTGAGGTTGCCAGAGGGGTTGTCTATTTCGGGTAGTGACGGCTACACCCGTCATTTTTTCCGTACCCGGTTCTGGGCGGAAAACCCGCAGACTTATGCAGATGTGGTGTTTCAGCCAGATCCGTTACCCGCTGAAATCGCCCAACGTCCGCTCAGTGCCGCGGAGAAGAAGCAGCTGCTCAGTTATCCCGAGTCTGAGCCGCCGGTGTTTGTGGGCCATTACTGGATGGAAGGTGAACCGTCACCGTTAAAATCTAATGTGGCCTGCATTGATTTCAGTGCCGTAAAATATGGCAAGTTGGTGGCGTACCGTATGGACGGCGAGAAAGTGCTGTCGAAAGACAAATTTGTTTCGGTGGATGTGGAGCGGCCAGAACAGGCTGGCACCCTCCAGTCGGAAGACAGCGTGGCGAGGTAACCGGGTGTATCGGGTAAAACAGATCGAGACCAGTACAGATTTATCTGGCTTTAGCTTGTGGCTCAAACAGAATCATATCGTGCATCGGATCACTGAGGAAGGTGGCCAGCAGGTTCTCTGGCTGGAGGATTCTGACCAAGCGGAATCGGTTCTGGCCGCGTTGGACCAGTTTATGTCCCGGCCAGAGCTGCGGGCGGAGGTAAATGCAGTCAGCCACTCTCCCGTCCACGTGGCTGGTCGCTGGCAACCTTCGCCAAAGCATGCGCCGCTGGTTCTTTCCGCGATCGTGTTGGCCGTGGTCATGGCTTGGGCCACGGGTCTTGGGCAAAGCCAGCTGACCGCGTGGTTGATGTTTGTGGACCCCAGAGAATACGGCTGGGGCAGCTTTGACCTGCGGATGACAGCTTTTCTGGAAACCTTGACGTCTGGTCAGGTCTGGCGTCTGCTGAGCCCGGATTTCCTGCATTTCAGCTGGCCTCATGTGATTTTCAACTCGGTTATGCTGTGGTTTCTGGGAAGTCAGGTTGAGTGGTTTGACGGTAAAGGGCGTCTGATAGCGCTTTTTCTGGTGACGAGCCTGGCCTCAAACGGACTTCAGTATATGATATCCGGACCACTGTTCGGGGGGCTGTCGGGAGTGGTATACGGCGTGCTGGGTTACTGCTGGCTCAGCCAGCAGCGGGTGCCGAGGTTTCAGTTCCCGCCCGCTTTGGTCATATTCGCGGTGGTATGGATGTTGGTGGGCTTTACGCCATTGCCCGAGTGGCTGGGTATGGGCCGGATGGCGAACGAGGCTCACCTGGGTGGTTTTCTGGCCGGTCTTTTGATGGCGGTGATTATGCCTTTATCAAAAAAAACCCCGCCAGAAGGCGGGGTATAAAAAGAGCATAAAGCTCCTGATGAGAGAGACCAGGGGCATACGACCTCTGCGACCTGGTTTAATAATGATAATAGTTATCATTTAGATCTGTCAACCGCTTTTGGAGAAAACTTGATGACTTACGAAGAATTAATAGAACGGCTGGACCCCGCTGTTTATCAGAGTCTGAAGCAGGCGATAGAGTTGGGTAAATGGCCGGATGGCCGAACTATCTCGCCGGAGCAGCGCTCCATCTGCATGGAAGCGGTGTTGCACTATGAAGGCTTACATAACATTCCGGAGCAGGAGCGCGTAGGGTACATCAGTCGGAAAAAATCCGACGGCGGCGCCTGTGGCCCGGACGATGGCACTTCGCCCCTTCGCATTCTGAACTGAGGTAATCGTTTGACTGCTGTGATTGACATTTCCGGTCGCCTGACCAAAATGCCTGCCGAAGCCGGGTTGCCGGTCATCTATAACCTCAAGGTCGGTGATACCAGGCTGCCGCTGAATGAGTTGGTTGGCCGCTCGATTCAGATCGATTTCGAGGGCACGATCCGGTGTATTCATTGTGACAGAAGCACCAACAAGAGCTTCAGCCAGGGCTTCTGTTATCCATGCTTCCGTAAGCTGGCGGCCTGCGACACCTGTATAATGAGTCCCGAAAAATGTCACTATCACCTGGGCACCTGCCGCGAGCCAGAATGGGGTGAAACCCACTGCATGGTTGATCACGTAGTGTATCTTGCCAACTCATCAGGCCTGAAAGTCGGCATTACTCGCGGCACACAGGTTCCCACGCGCTGGATTGATCAGGGTGCGGTATCGGCCATTCCGATGTTACACGTGGCTACCCGTCAACTCGCTGGTTTGGTCGAGGTTGTTTGCAAACAGCATGTGGCTGATCGCACTAACTGGCGCGCCATGCTCAAAGGCGATGTGCCGGAGGTTCACCTGGCCCAGGAGCGAGCGGCGTTGCTGACCCGGATTCAACCCGAGCTGGCTGAGTTTCGTGAAGCATACGGCGACCAGGCCCTGCGTGAAGCAACGGATGAGGCCCTGGATCTGAGCTACCCGGTTGAGGTCTGGCCCGAGAAGGTCAAGACCCATAATCTGGACAAAACGCCGACGGTTCATGGTGTCTTGCAGGGGATCAAGGGCCAGTACCTGATTCTGGATACAGGTGTTATTAATATCCGCAAGTACACGGCATATCATATTCGTTTGCAGGTTTATCCCCGCGCGGAATAACTCTGACATTAATTTCCGGTGTGTCATACCCGCACCCATATTGGAGACACAACATGCGTACCCAAGAGCATCGCACCATTTACCTCAACGAATACCGGGTTCCGGTGTTTCTCGTGGACCATGTTGATCTTCGGTTCGAGCTGTTCGAGGAAGGCGCAAGAGTCCACAGCACGATGAAGCTCCGGCGCAACCCCGACTCCGAAGACCGTGATGCCAGGCTGCAGCTGAATGGTGACAGCCTCACGCTGGAAACGATCTCCCTCAATGGTCAGACCCTGGCCAATGGTGACTATGACGATCAGGGCGACAAGCTGATTGTGCGTGAGGTGTCGGACGAATTCAGCCTGACCATCGTCACCTGGATCGAGCCTCAGAATAATACCCGGCTTGAGGGTTTGTATAAGTCTTCGGGTATGTTCTGCACCCAGTGTGAGGCTCAGGGCTTCCGTTGTATCACGTTCTTCCCGGATCGTCCTGACGTGATGGCGCGCTTCAGCACCCGGATTGAAGCCGATAAGGCACACTATCCGATTCTGCTGTCGAACGGGAACGATGTGGAGCGTGGCGAGCTGGACGATGGCCGGCACTTTGTCACCTGGGAAGATCCGTTCCCGAAGCCCAGTTACCTGTTTGCACTGGTCGCCGGTGATCTGACTGAAAAGAAAGACCGCTTCACAACCATGTCGGGGCGCGAGATCGATCTACGGATGTATGTGGAACCGCGCAACAGCGATAAATGCGAGCATGCGCTGGATTCCCTGAAGCGCTCCATGCGCTGGGACGAAGAGGT
>JBBQMX010000170.1:0-5273 GCA_038329375.1 Pseudomonadales bacterium
TTTCGCAGGGAGTGTCCCGGTTTGCAGGATGAACATCAGGTTACACTGACGCAGGATGGTGCAGTTGCTATTCTGACACTCACGCGCCCGCCCCGTCATGAGTGGTCCGAGTCCATGCTGGCTCAGTTTCATGGCCACCTGTTGTCCCTGGGCCGAGACCCTCACTGCCGCTGTTTGATTATAACATCGGCGGATGCCAGTGAAAGCAATGACAATGGCAACAGCTGTTTCTCTGCCGGCCTCGCACCAGAAGTTCTGGCGACAACAGACCCGTTAAAGGGGGCCAACCTGGGCCGGTTGTTCTCCCAGGCCTTCAGCGCCCTGAGAAAGTTTCCCGGACTGACATTTGCAGCTATCACCGGCGATGCGCACAATGAAGGCTTGGCGTTGGCGCTTAATTGCGACTTCAGACTGTGTGCCGATACCGCCCGGCTCCAATTTACAGCGGGTTCCGCGGGCAGGCTGGCATTTGGTGGCGCTACCCAGTTGCTCCCCCGTCTGGTCGGGGAGTCCCGGGCCAAGCGGATCATGCTCTTTGAAGAGCCACTCGACGCTCAGCGTGCACTGGGCATCGGCCTGGTGGATGAGGTCACCGGTGCCGGCGATGTCCTGGCCCGTGCGAATCAGTGGGCTGAACAAGCAGTACAGCAAAGTCCGAAAGCCAGCCGGGCCGCTAAACAGCTGATAGAACATGCTCGTATGCGGCCGCTTGAAACGGGCTTTGCAGCTGAGCGCGACTGGCTGGCCCAGATTATAGACAGCGGTGATCCTGCCGAAGCGCAGAAAGCTTCGCAAGAGGGCCGCAGTCCGAATTGGTCGAATCTATAATGAAATATCGGGCACCGTTTGAGTCGGCGCATGAGAGCGTTTGACAAAGTATTATCGAGGGTGGGCAGTTATGCGTTACATGCAGTCGTTTCATCGGGGGTTAAAGCACTTGCGGGACACCCTTAAATTGTCCCAGGCAGATGTTGCCCGAATATGCAGTGTGGATGAAGCAGAGGTTAATCGCTGGGAATCGTCAGATCCCAGACGTCGAAGTTATCCTGGCGTCGTTGAATTGATGGACCTCTGCCTCAGGACCGAAACAACCCTTGAAACCTTGCTGGATTTTGAGGATCTGGTGGATGCCGGTCAGCTTGAACTGCCCGGCTTGACCTTTGGTAACGGACACGATCTGAGCGAGTCTCTCGCCCAACTCGAGAAGGAGATCGGGCGACTGCAGCTGACCGACGACGAGGCCGAACTGCTACGCCGCTTCCGCAAAAACACCGCCGAAAACCGCCGCATGGTCCTGCAATTACTGAATCGCTGATGCCATAGTCATCAGCTTGATGGATCACTTCTTCGCGTTCTTGCCCCCGGTAGCGGTGGTTTTCTTGCCGGCTTTATAAATGTTTTCATAGACATAATTGGTCGCATCTACGAAGCCATCAATACTGCCGCAGTCAAAACGACGCCCTTTGAATTTGTAGGCCAGTACACAACCGTTTTGAGCTTGTCGCAGCAGTGCGTCGGTAATCTGCACCTCGCCGTTCTTGCCTGCAGGAGTCTGCTCAATAATGTCGAAAATATCGGGTGTCAGGATATAGCGACCGATGATGGCCAGGTTGCTGGGTGCATCCTCAGGAGCCGGCTTCTCGACCATGTCTGTAATCCGGTAAAGCCCGTCCTTCATCGACTCGCCGGCGATCACCCCGTATTTATGGGTTTCGTCTGCCGGCACTTCTTCAATAGCAACAATCGAACAACGGAACTGGTTGTATAACTTCACCATCTGCGCCAGTACACCGTCTTCAGCGCCATCTGCAACACAGAAGTCATCCGCCAATACCACAGCGAACGGGTTATCGCCCACCAGGTTGCGACCGGTCAGAATGGCGTGCCCCAAACCTTTCATCTCGTTCTGGCGAGTAAATGCAAAGCTGTTGTTATCGATCAGCTCGCGAATCGAGTCAAGCAGATCTTCCTTGCCGGAACCGGCAATCTGGTGCTCCAGTTCATAGCTGATGTCGAAATGGTCTTCAATGGCGCGCTTACCGCGGCCTGTTACAAAACCGAACTCGTGTATTCCGGCGGCAGCTGCTTCTTCAACCCCGTATTGCACCAGAGGCTTGTTAACAATCGGCAGAATTTCCTTCGGCATCGCCTTGGTTGCAGGTAAAAACCGGGTACCGTAGCCGGCAACGGGGAAAAGGCACTTTTTGATCATTTTGGCATCCTTATCAATGAGCATGACGGGTTAGAACTGGATTTTTTGATTGTACCGGACTTTTTAAACAAACAGGAAGCCGGAAAACAGCAGCCTGTAAAATGGAAATGTTAACGATGGGCGAGCTACCTGCCTGTGCTTAACAATTGAGCAGAGTCCTGGATTGTTGACAATATGAGGCACGGGGCGTAAATTCCGCTATTATGAATCCACTATTGTTAACAAAAACGACTGTGCACGCGCCAATTCAGTCCCAAACCAGGGCAGATGATGCTTTTGATTGTCTGCAAATGGCTATTGTAAAGGGTGATTTGGCGCCCGGTGAAAAAATTGGCGAAGTTGAATTGTGTGCTCGTTTTAATCTCACGCGGGGCCCGTTACGGGAAGCTCTGGGTCGGCTCGAATCCCGAGGCTTGTTGGTAAGACGTGCCCATGCTGGCGTTAAAGTAGTGTCTGTCAGCTCGGATGAGCTGATCGAGCTGTACCACATTCGTGAAGCCATGGAAGGCCTCGCCGCGCGACAGGCCGCAGAGCGCATGACCGACGCGGAGATCGCCGATTTACACGCGACTCTGGACAGTCACGAAGCTATGATCAAACAAGCCCATGGCCAGGCGTATTACCAGGGCGAGGGCGACTACGATTTTCATCACCGCATTGCCACCGGTAGCCGCAACGCCAAACTTGCACAGATGCTGTTGGGTGACCTGTACTACATGGTCAGAATGTACCGATACCGTTTGAGTACGTCTGCTGGCCGGCCGCAAAAAGCTCTGGGTGAGCATCGCCGCATTGCCGAAGCCATTGCCCAGCGGGACGGTGAATTGGCCGAATTCCTGATGCGCAGACACATCAACGCCGCCAGAAAAAACATAGAGCAGAAAATCAGACAAGGTACTCTGGATATCTGAAGGCTTTCCGGACGACCTGACCCTACAACGACAGGAGCCTCACCATGTCACACAAACTATCCCCCGGTGCCCGTTTTCGCAAGGCACTGAAAGCTAACCATCCCCTCCAGATTGTCGGCACCATCAATGCCTACACGGCCATGATGGCTGAAAAGGTCGGGCACCAGGCGATATATCTGTCAGGCGGTGGCGTGGCAAATGCCTCCTATGGTTTGCCGGATCTGGGTATGACCTCACTCAACGATGTGATCGAGGATGTTCGTCGCATCACCAACGCCAGTGATGTACCGCTGTTAGTAGATATTGATACCGGCTGGGGCGGTGCTTTCAACATTACCCGTACCATCCAGCAGATGGAGCGCGCAGGAGCGGCGGCAGTTCATATCGAAGACCAGGTGGCCCAAAAGCGCTGCGGGCACCGGCCAAACAAGGCTATTGTCTCGAAAGAGGAAATGGTAGATCGCATCAAGGCCTGTGTTGACGCCCGTGAAGACGAAGACTTCTTTATTATGGCCCGTACTGACGCCTTCCAGCAGGAAGGGCTGGACGCCGCCATTGACCGTGCCCAGGCCTGTATAGAAGCCGGTGCAGACGGCATCTTTGCTGAAGCCGTCACCGAGCTCGAGCATTACAAGGCATTTTCTGCTGCCGTGGATGCGCCCATTCTGGCCAACATCACCGAATTTGGCGCAACACCTTTATACAATCGGCAGGAACTGGCGGACGCCGGCGCTGCCATGGTGCTATACCCATTGAGCGCATTTCGCGCCATGAACAAGGCCGCCCTTGAGGTGTACCAGAATATTCTGACCAAGGGCGACCAGAAAGACGTCGTAGACATGATGCAGACCCGCATGGAGCTGTATGACTTCCTGAATTACCACGACTTCGAACAGAAGCTGGACCAGCTATTCCAGCAAAAGAAATAAAATATATCGATAAAATACGGCAACGTAAAAGATAAAAGGGGAACATCATGGCTGAGCAAAAACAGAACAGCGCTGGCCTCCGCGGCCAGGTTGCGGGCGAAACCGCACTGTGTACCGTCGGCCAGAGCGGCGCCGGGCTGACGTATCGCGGCTACGAGATTACTGACCTGGCGGAAAATGCCCAGTTTGAAGAGGTGGCCTATCTGCTGTTGCGGGGCAAGCTACCAAACCGCCAGGAGCTTGATGAATATAAAAACAAGCTGAGCGGCCTGCGAACCCTGCCAGATGCGCTCAAAACCGTACTTGAGCAGATTCCCAAAGATGCCCATCCCATGGATGTCATGCGCACCGGTTGCTCGATGCTGGGTAACCTGGAAACTGAACGGGATTTCAGCGAGCAGGACGACAAAATTGACCGCATGATGGCGGCGTTTCCCAGCATCATCTGTTATTGGTATCGCTTCGTCACCGGAGGCGTCCGCATCAAAACTGACGGTGATTGCGATTCTATTGGCGGTCATTTCCTGGAATTGCTCCACGGCAAGAAACCCAGCGAACTCCATGAGCGTGTCATGAACGTATCGCTGATCCTGTACGCCGAGCACGAATTCAACGCGTCCACCTTCACCGCCCGGGTTTGTGCTTCCACGTTGTCGGACATTCACAGTTGCGTCACCGGGGCTATTGGCACCCTTCGTGGTCCTCTGCACGGCGGCGCCAACGAAGCGGCCATGGAGCTGATCCAGCGTTTCAAAACCCCGGACGAAGCAGAGAAAGGCCTGTTGGGCATGCTAGAGCGCAAAGAAAAGATCATGGGTTTCGGGCACGCGGTTTATCGCGACTGCGACCCCCGCAATGGCATCATCAAGAAATGGTCCGGGAAGCTGGCCGAGGAAACAGGGGACAGAGTGCTCTATCCGGTCTCGGTGCGGTGTGAAGAAGTCATGTGGCGGGAAAAGAAACTGTTCGGCAACGCCGATTTCTTCCACGCCTCGGCCTATCACTTCATGGGTATTCCTACCGAACTGTTCACCCCCATCTTCGTGATGTCCCGGGTCTCCGGCTGGACAGCGCACGTGAAAGAACAGCGCGAAAACAACCGCATCATCCGCCCCAGCGCCGACTATACCGGGCCATCGGATTCCCAATGGGTGCCGATCGACGAGCGGCCATAAAGTAGAAAAAGAGGGGTCAAAGAGGGGTCTGACCCCGTAGGGGGTC
>JBBQMX010000171.1:0-5266 GCA_038329375.1 Pseudomonadales bacterium
ACTGACAAGATTTATTACAGTCATACCGGCTTTCCGGGTGGTATCAAGTCGATCAGTTTTGAAAAGCTGGTGGACAAGGCGCCTGAGCAGGTCATCGAGCATTCTGTCAAAGGTATGCTCCCGAGAGGCCCTCTGGGCCGCGCCATGTTCAAAAAGCTGAAAATTTATGCCGGTGCTGAGCATCCCCATGCAGCCCAGCAGCCCAAAGAACTCGATATTTAACGGAAGGCGGATATGTCTGTAGCACAAAATTACGGTACGGGTCGCCGCAAGACATCCACGGCTCGAGTCTTTATCAAGCCTGGAAGCGGCAACATCTCGATCAATGGTCGTACCATTGAGGATTTCTTCGGTCGTGAGACACTGCGCATGATTGTGCGTCAGCCGCTGGTTCTGGCGGAGTCTTCTGACCGATTCGATATTAAGGTAACGGTTGAAGGTGGCGGAATCAGCGGTCAGGCAGGCGCTATTCGCCATGGTCTCACCCGCGCTCTGATGGATTATGACGAGACGCTTCGCCCAGCGTTGCGCAAGGCGGGTTATGTTACTCGTGATGCTCGGGAAGTTGAGCGTAAGAAAGTGGGTCTGCGTAAGGCGCGTAAGCGTCATCAGTACTCCAAGCGTTAATTTACGTCTGGCTCAGATCTGGAACCCGGCACACTGCCGGGTTTTTTTTGTCCGTAATCATCACAAGCGGCCAGACCATGCAGGTTCCCGAAGGCGTTTAGAGCGCCTTTCTTACTTGTAAGGCGGGGGTAATTTTATTACCATTTGGGCCGTTTATCTTTTTGGATTGTGAAGTCCTTTTTGATGCGTGGCGGCCGCCCCGGCCGGTTACGTGTTGCCTGATGGGAGAGAACCATAATGAATAATGGCGACGTGAGCCAGAGCCGACGCCGGTTTCTGATCGGTGCGACATCGGTCGTAGGTGGAGTCGGCGTCGTCGGTGCAGCTGTTCCTTTTGTGGCATCCTGGAATCCCAGTGCCAAAGCAGAAGCGGCAGGTGCGCCGGTAACCGTCAATATCAGCAAAATAGAACCCGGTCAGCAGATTACGGTCGAGTGGCGAGGCCAGCCAGTTTGGGTTATTCGCCGCACCCCGGAGATGCTTGAGGGTATTGAGAGCCTGAACGATGTAGTCAGGGACCCTCAATCCGAGGAAGCAATCCAGCCCGATTATATCAATGGCATATACCGAGCACTGAAAGACGAATACGGTATTTACGTCGGTATCTGTACACACCTCGGGTGTTCCCCGAAATATCGCCCTGAGGTTGCTCCGGCAGATCTGGGTGAACAGTGGGTAGGCGGCTACTACTGTGCCTGCCATGGTTCTCGTTACGACTTGGCGGGCCGCGTATATGAAAGCCAGCCAGCACCAGACAATCTTGTGGTGCCACCCTATCGCTATGACGACGATAACACCGTTACCGTCGGGCTGGATCCGGAGGCTACATAATGTCAAAAATTATATCCTGGATTGATGAGCGGCTTCCCATTGTTGAGGCCTACAATAAGCACCTTGGCAAATACTACGCGCCGAAGAATTTCAACTTTTGGTACTTTTTTGGTTTTCTGGCTATGGTGGTGCTGGTGAACCAACTGGTTACCGGTATCTGGTTAACCATGAGTTACAATCCATCGGGCGAGGGCGCCTTTGCCTCGGTCGAATACATCATGCGTGATGTTGAGTGGGGCTGGTTACTCCGTTACCTGCACTCTACCGGGGCGTCTGCGTTTTTCGTTGTGGTGTATCTGCATATGTTCCGTGGGCTGATGTACGGCTCTTATAAAAAACCGAGAGAGTTGATCTGGCTTTTCGGGATGCTGATTTACCTGGTGTTGATGGCTGAGGCTTTCATGGGGTATCTGTTGCCATGGGGGCAGATGTCCTATTGGGGTGCCCAGGTTATCGTTAACCTGTTTGGTGCCATTCCTGTGATTGGTGAAGACCTGTCGCTGTGGATTCGTGGTGATTACCTTATCTCTGGTATCACACTGAACCGATTCTTTGCGCTTCATGTGGTTGCACTTCCAATTGTGCTGTTGGGTTTGGTAGTTCTTCATATTTTGGCGCTGCATGAAGTCGGTTCGAACAACCCTGACGGTATTGATATCAAGAAGAACAAGGACGAGAACGGTATCCCGAAAGACGGTATTCCTTTCCACCCCTACTACACCGTGCATGATCTGATGGGTGTGGGTGTCTTCCTGTTTATTTTCTGCATTGTGGTGTTCTTCTTCCCCGAGATGGGAGGGCTATTCCTTGAGAAGCCGAATTTTGAACCGGCAAACCCCCTCAAGACGCCAGACCACATTGCGCCAGTTTGGTACTTTACGCCGTTCTACGCAATGCTGCGCGCGGTGACGGTGAACCTCTTCGGTCTTGACGCCAAGTTTTGGGGTGTTGTGGTCATGGGTGGGGCTATCGCCATTCTGTTTGTGCTTCCCTGGCTGGATCGTAGTCCGGTTCGTTCAATGCGGTACAAGGGCATGGTTAGTAAAGTGGCGTTGGGTATTTTCGTTGTCAGCTTTGTCGTACTGGGTTACCTGGGTATTGTACCGGCGACTGAAGGCAAGACGATGCTTGCGCAAATTCTGACGACATTCTACTTCTTGTACTTCATATTGATGCCGTTCTATACGCGAATGGAGAAAACCAAGCCAGTGCCAGAGAGGGTGACAGGATGATGAGGAAGTTAATTCTCGGTATTTACCTAACACTCCTGCCTATGCTCGCTTTGGCAGCTGCGCCGGGCGGAGCTTTAGACAGCATGACGGCCGACCATACCAATAAGGCGTCGCTCCAGCGCGGCGCTGCACTCTTCACCAACTACTGCATGGGTTGCCACTCAATGGAATACGCGCGTTATAAGCGCGTTTCTGAGGATACCGGGATTCCTGCGGAGCTTTACGAAGAGAACCTTATCTTCACAGGTGCCAAAATCGGCGAACTGATGAAAATTGGTATGAACAAGGATCAGGCTGCGAGTTGGTTTGGCAATCCGCCACCGGATCTGACGCTGGAAGCGAGATTGCGCGGTGAAGATTGGATATATTCCTATTTGAGAGCGTTCTACAAAGACGACAGTCGCCCGTTAGGCGTTAATAATGTTGTTTTTGAAAATGTAGGGATGCCTCACGCTATGATTGAGCTTCAGGGTCTTTGTGCTGTAGAGCCCAAGATTGGGCAAGAATCGAGTATCGACCCTTTGAGCGGGAACGAGCGCAACGCTGGAGTTTGTCCTGAGTGGGCCGCAGAAGGTTCAATGACACCTGCGGAATTTGATCGCGCCATGTATGACTTGACCAACTTTCTGTCCTACATGGGAGATCCGGTCAAAGTAGAGCGTGAGCGCCTGGGTATCTTTGTGTTGATATTCATTGCCATCTTTTTTGTGTTTGCTTTCCTGTTGAATAGAGAGTTCTGGAAAGACGTACACTGAGGATTCGGGTACAATTTGCACTGCATTGTGTCCAGCGGGTCATGAATGACCCGCTGGTTTTTTGCGTTATGCGGTTTCATTTCGATGTATCTAATCGTGGGGTAGTTTTATGGGCGTTGTGACCAAGCGGTCATCAATGACGTTTTTTTCGGATCCGGCCAGCCATTACAGCCATCGGGTCCGTATTGTGCTCGCTGAGAAGGGCGTTACTGTCGATGTTGTGGATGTTGATCCTGACAACCCGCCTGGGGAGTTGGCCGATCTGAATCCGTACAACGCCTTGCCGACGTTGGTAGATCGTGATCTGGTTCTTTACGAACCGAACATCATGATGGAGTATCTCGACGAGCGCTTCCCGCATCCGCCATTGCTGCCGGTCTATCCTGTTGCAAGGGCTAACAGCCGTCTGATGATTCACCGGATCAAGAAGGATTGGTGTGGGCTGGTGGATCAGATTCTGGCGCAGCCTAACCATAAGGCCTCAGATGTTGCTCGAAAAGAGCTTCGTGAGAGTCTGTTGGCGGCAGGTCCTTTATTTGGTGAGATGCCTTTCTTTATGTCGGAAGAGTTTACGATTGTCGACTGCTGCATTGCTCCTATTCTATGGCGCTTGCCTGCGCTGGGTGTTGATCTGAGTGATAAACAGGCAAAGCCTGTGCAGAAGTACATGGACAAGATCTTCAGTCGTGAGGGCTTCAAGGCAAGCCTTTCAGATCTTGAGGAAGATATTCGCAATTGATATGCCTGGCATGATGCCGGGCCCTGGGGGATTGAGTGTCTGAAAAGACCGTGAAAATGACGTCCAGTCGACCATATCTGGTGCGCACATTTAACGAATGGATTCTCGATAATAATTGCACGCCTTATATTGTTGTGGATGCCGGCGTACAGGGCGTGCAGGTGCCAACCGAGCATGTGGCAAATGGGCAGATAGTTCTAAATATCAGCCCCGGTGCAGTCAAGGCGTTGGTAGTTGGCAATGGTGCGCTGGAATTTAGTGCCCGCTTTGGTGGTGTGCCCATGCAGGTATTTATTCCGTTGCAGGCTGTAATGGCTATTTATGCGAGGGAAAACGGTGAGGGTATGGTGTTTGGGAGCGAACCGGGAGCGCCCGATCCTGACGGGCAGAGCACCGATTCAGATCGTGCTTCCGGACAGTCAGGTCAGCGCCCTTCGGGAAAGCCCAGCCTGAAAGTTGTTAAATAGGGTTATAGAGCACTGAAAACCAGTCCAAAGGGCTGGTTTTTTTATCCTCCAAATAGCTTTTGATCAATTAGTTTACAGAGAGCATTCAGGATCACCAACATCAGCGGACTAGCCTGGCTTGGTTCGAGGTTTTGCAAAGCAACTTCGTGATCTTCCGGGTGTAGCAGGGAGGTAATGTCGGTCTTCTCTTTCGCGCTCAGCACAACTACCCGCATTTCACGATCGTGTGCTGCCTGTATTGCCTGAATAAGATTGGCCTTGTGGCCGTCATCTACTATGACCAGAAGCAAGTCGTGGGCCCTGCCAATGGCGCGGATCTGTCTCGAAAACGTTTCATTGAATCGATTATCCCGACAAATAGCAGAATAAGTTGTGGCATCTGCGCCAAGGTTAATGGCAGGTAGCGCTGGCCTATCCTGATCAAACCGGTTAAGTAATGCAGTGCAAAAGTATTGAGTGAGTATGTTGGCATTCCCGTTTGCGCAGGCAATAATCTTACCGTCCATGAGCAGTGCGTCGACGAGGGCATCTGCGGCGTTGGCAATAGCGGGGCCAGCCATGCTGGCCGCCTGGGCCGTATGCTCCATATGGTCTGCAAAGCATTGATTAACAAGA
>JBBQMX010000172.1:0-5254 GCA_038329375.1 Pseudomonadales bacterium
ACTTTATTGATTTATGCCGTGGCCCCCATGTGCCCAGCACCGGAAAGCTCAAGGCGTTCAAGTTGACCAAAGTAGCAGGAGCCTACTGGCGCGGCGACACCAGTAATGAGCAGCTGCAGCGTATTTACGGCACCGCCTGGGGCAACAAGAAAGAGCTGAAGGCCTACCTGAACCGCCTTGAAGAGGCTGAGAAGCGCGATCACCGTAAGATCGGCAAGAAGCTCAAGCTGTTTCATATGCAGGAAGAAGCACCAGGCATGGTGTTCTGGCACCCGGATGGCTGGACGATCTACCAGGAAATCGAGCAGTATCTCCGTGCCCGTCTGCGTAAGCACGGTTATCAGGAAATTAAAACGCCCCAGGTGGTGTCCCGCGTTTTGTGGGAAAAGTCCGGCCATTGGGACAAGTTCGGTGATGACATGTTTACCACCGAATCCGAGAAACATGATTTTGCCATCAAGCCGATGAACTGCCCGTGCCATATCCAGGTATTTAATCAGGGCCTCAAAAGCTACAAGGATTTGCCCTTGCGGCTGGCTGAATTTGGCTCCTGCCACCGCAATGAGGCGTCCGGTGCGCTGCATGGATTGATGCGAGTGCGTGGATTTACCCAGGATGATGCGCACATTTTCTGCGAAGAGGATGCGATTCAGGACGAAGTGTCAGCGTTCATCGATTTACTACATGAAGTGTATGCGGATTTTGGCTTCTCCGAGATTCTTTACAAGCTGTCCACCCGCCCGGAAAAACGGGTAGGGTCTGACGAGGTTTGGGATAAATCCGAGGCCGCGCTCGAGAAAGCTCTGAATCGTGAAGGCGTGGATTGGGAGTTGTTACCTGGCGAAGGTGCCTTTTACGGGCCAAAAATTGAGTTTTCGCTGAAAGACTGCATCGGTAGAGTCTGGCAGTGCGGGACTATCCAGGTGGATTTTTCCATGCCGGGCCGTCTGGGTGCGCAATATGTAGCCGATAATTCTGAACGCCGTACGCCGGTTATGCTACATCGGGCTGTTCTGGGCTCATTCGAGCGCTTTATTGGCATCCTGATCGAGGAATACGAAGGCGCATTCCCGACCTGGCTGGCCCCGACTCAGGTTGCGGTGCTCAATATTACCGATAATCAGCGCGATTATTGCGAAAATCTGGCAGAAAAGTGGGATTCTTTAGGCTTTCGGGTAAATGCTGACTTGAGAAACGAGAAGATCGGCTTTAAAATCCGCGAGCATACTATTAACAAGGTTCCGTATCTGGTTGTCGTCGGCGACAAAGAAGTCGAAAACAACGCCGTTGCGGTGAGAACCCGCAAAGGTGAAGATCTCGGAACCATGACGCTGGAATCGTTTGAAGCCATTATGGCTGATGAAATCAAACGCAAAAGCAGAACCAAAACGGAGAACTGATTATTAAACAGCGAACGAATCGGGGTGGGCGCGCTCCACGCGCGTCAATTAATGAGAATATTCAAGCTACAGAGGTCCGTCTGATCGATGCCGAAGGTAATCAGGTAGGCGTCGTTGGGATAGAGGAAGCCCTCAAGCAGGCGGAAGAAGCTTCTCTGGATCTGGTTCAGATCACGGATTCCGATCCGATCGTCTGTAAAATCATGGACTTCGGCAAGAAAATCTTCGATGAGAAGAAAGCGAAAGCTGCTGCCAAGAAGAAGCAGAAACAGGTGCAGGTGAAGGAAGTAAAATTCCGGCCCGGCACCGAAGAAGGGGATTATCAGGTAAAACTACGCAACCTGTTACGTTTCCTTGATAACGGGGACCGCGGAAAAGTCACTATCCGCTTCCGGGGTCGTGAGATGGCACACCAGGAAATCGGTATGAAGCTCATGGTCCGGGTTGAAGCAGATATTGAAGAGTTCGCCCAGGTAGAACAGCGGCCGAAAATGGAAGGCCGCCAGATGACCATGGTCGTGGCGCCCCGCAAAAAGAAGTGAACCTGACCGGGTAATGTCTCCCCCGTAATCTGCGGGGGATTTGTCGTTCAGGCTCACACATTACTTTAAAAGAGAATGCGGAGTTTTAAAAAATGCCCAAGATGAAAACCAAAAGCGGGGCCACCAAGCGGTTCAAAAAGACCGCCAACGGCTTCAAGCACAAGCAATCCTTCACCAGTCATATCATGACCAAGAAGAGCCCGAAGCGTAAGCGTCAGCTCCGCGGTACCAAGCTGATTGCCAAAGCTGATGTTGCTTCCGTCAAGCGTATGATCGCGCTTTAAAGCGCATACTGGATAAGAGAAGGATTAAACTATGCCTCGCGTAAAACGTGGTGTCGTCGCGCGTCGTCGTCACAAGAAGATTCTTAATCAGGCCAAAGGTTACTACGGTGCCCGTAGCCGTGTTTACCGTGTTGCCAAACAGGCGGTTATCAAGGCCGGTCAGTATGCGTATCGTGACCGTCGTAACCGCAAGCGTGCATTCCGCGCACTGTGGATTGCCCGTATCAACGCGGGTGCCCGCGCCAACGGCCTGTCATACAGCCGTTTGATTGCTGGCCTGAAGAAAGCAAACGTTGAAATCGATCGTAAGGTTCTGGCTGATCTGGCCATGAACGAGCAGCAAGCGTTCTCCGCTGTTGTCGAAAAGGCAAAGGCGTCACTGACGGCTTAAGCTCTTTCATCGATTTACGATCGGTTGAGTGCTGCTATCTGGAGTACTCGTTAGTAGGGGAAGAGCGTGCTCTTCCCCTATTTTTTTGGCTTGATTTATTCCGGGGTGTTGCCTGGAATGCCTCGAATTTTGACTGGAGCAGGGTCAATGGAAAACCTGGATCAACTTGTTGAAGAAGGCCTGGCAGCAGTTCAGCAGGCAGACAGTTTACAGACACTTGATCAGGTGCGAGTGGATTACCTGGGTAAGAAAGGTGCACTCACTCAGCAGTTGAAGTCCCTTGGCCAACTCTCGGCAGATGAGCGCCCGGCAGCAGGCCAGAAAATCAATGATGCCAAAGCTCGAGTGCAGGAGGCCATAACGGCCCGGAAAGACGGCCTGGAAACAGCTGCGATTGACCAGAAGCTCGCCAGCGAGTCCATAGACGTCACGCTTCCGGGAAGAGGGCAGGATATGGGTGGTTTGCATCCGGTCACCCGAACTTTGCAGCGAATTGAACAGTTTTTTGCCAAGTCCGGATATACGGTGGAGCAGGGGCCGGAAATCGAAGACGATTATCACAACTTCGAAGCCCTGAACATTCCGGGCCACCATCCGGCCCGTGCCATGCACGATACCTTCTATTTTGACCCCGGCACTCTATTACGCACCCATACTTCACCGGTACAGATTCGTACCATGGAGGCTTCCGAGCCGCCATTCAGAATGATCTGCCCAGGCCGAGTCTATCGTTGCGATTCAGACATGACCCATACGCCCATGTTTCATCAGGTAGAGGGACTGCTGGTCGAAAAAAATGTCAGTTTTGCTGATCTCAAAAGCACGGTAGAGGCGTTCCTGCGTGTGTTCTTCGAACGTGATCTGGAAGTTCGTTTCCGGCCGTCTTACTTTCCCTTTACCGAACCCTCTGCCGAAGTGGACATCGAGTGGGGTCGGGAAGCGGATGGCAGTATCAGATGGCTTGAGGTCATGGGTTGCGGCATGGTGCACCCGAAAGTGTTTGAGCATTGCGGTATCGACGCTGAAACCTACCGCGGTTTTGCGTTCGGCATGGGGGTAGAACGCCTTGCCATGTTGCGCTATGGCGTGAAGGACTTGCGAATGTTTTTCGATAATGACTTGCGTTTCCTGCGTCAATTCCGATGATTCACTGGCTTGAGTGATTCAGGGAGCCCGGAAAGCCGGGGTCAGAAAAGACACACAATAATTCGGCGTTATCGCATCAGAACAGGGCATACATCATGAAATTTAGTGAACAATGGCTGCGTGAATGGGTCAATCCGCCTATCGATACACAAGCTCTGGTACATCAGATCACCATGGCCGGTCTGGAAGTAGACGGCTTTGAGTCAGTAGCCGGATCATTCTCTGGTATTGTCGTCGGTGAGATTCTGGCAGTGGCGCCGCATCCGGATGCGGATAAACTGCGAGTGTGCCAGGTTGCCGGCGGTGATGAGCCTGTTCAGGTGGTTTGCGGTGCGCCCAATGTACGGGTGGGAATGAAAGTGCCGTTTGCACTGGTAGGGGCTGTTTTACCCGGTGCATTCAAGATCAAGAAGGCCAAGTTGCGCGGTCAATCTTCCGCCGGCATGCTCTGTTCTGAGTCTGAACTGGGCTTGTCTGAAAACCATGACGGCCTCATGGAATTACCCGACGATGCGCCAGTGGGCCGGGACGTCTCAGATTATCTGGGGCTCAATGACGTCACCATCGACGTAGACTTGACTCCTAACCGTAGTGACTGCCTCTCGATTCGCGGCCTTGCCCGTGAAGTGGGCGTGCTGAACCAGATGGTCTGCGAAGGCCCTGAAATAACACCGGTACTGGCCACGCATTCCGAAGTGATGGATATTGCCGTCACCGCTGCTGAAGAGTGTCCCCGCTATCTGGGACGTGTGCTGCGAAACGTCGACCTGACGGTGCCTGCGCCACTCTGGATGCAGGAAAAGCTGCGCCGGTCCGGTATCCGCTCTATCGATGCGGCCGTGGACGTGACCAACTACGTGATGCTTGAGCTGGGCCAGCCCATGCATGCATTTGACCGGGATGAGTTGCCGGGCGGCATTATTGTTCGATTAGCCCGACCTGGTGAGAAGCTGGTTTTGCTGGACGGCCAGGAAGTAGAGCTGACCGATGGTACCCTGGTGATTGCCGACCATGAGAAACCCGTTGCAATTGCAGGTGTTATGGGCGGGGAGCATTCTGGAGTAAGCCGTAAAACCCGCGACCTGGTGCTTGAAGCTGCGTATTTCGAGCCCGTCCGGTTGGCCGGGAAAGCCCGGCATTATAGCCTCCACACTGACGCATCTCACCGCTTTGAGCGGGGCGTTGACCCGCAACTTGCCAGGGACGCTATGGAGCGCGCAACCGGGTTGCTGATGTCCATTGTAGGGGGCGAGCCAGGAGAGATTATTGAGATTGCCAGTGATGCCCATTTGCCCAAAACCCGGGTAATCGACCTCCGCGAACAACTGGTAGCCAATGTGCTGGGTGTGGAAATCGATCGCACCACGGTTGAGGAAATTCTGACCCGGTTGGGCCTGCATATTGATACGTTGCTTAAAAATGGCTGGCGAGTTCGGGTGCCGAGTTTTCGACCGCATATTGCGATTGAAGTGGATCTGATCGAAGAAATTG
>JBBQMX010000173.1:0-5254 GCA_038329375.1 Pseudomonadales bacterium
CGAATCTGTTAACCGGTCCACACACCACGCGGCGTAAAACCTCTCTGCTGAATTGCAGACAAAAAAAACCCCCAAATCTTGGGGGTTTTTAGAGTGGTACTCCGGGAGGGACTTGAACCCCCACACCTTGCGGCAGCAGGACCTAAACCTACCGTGTCTACCAATTCCACCACCGGAGCTTATAACCAAAATTCTAACGCTAAAACCAACACAACCTGACTATAACCAGTTTAAGGTCTTATCAAAGCGGAAATCAAACCAAAGCAGAAAAGTTGGGGTGGACGAAGGGGTTCGAACCCTCGACCGCAGGAGTCACAATCCTGAGCTCTACCAACTGAGCTACGCCCACCACATCAATTACCTGCAGAGCACGCCGGGCGTGTCTTGTTAACTTTGCCTGATACCGGGACGCTGGGTGTAGCCTGACCGACGGCATATGGTGCGCCCGGCAGGACTCGAACCTGCGACCCACGGCTTAGAAGGCCGTTGCTCTATCCGGCTGAGCTACGAGCGCTTAGTCTTTCGCCCATCTGATCTGACCATTCAGATTGAAAATGGTCGGGGTAGAGAGATTCGAACTCCCGACATCCTGCTCCCAAAGCAGGCGCGCTACCAGACTGCGCTATACCCCGATCGACCTGAACAACAGATACCTCAGCAAAGTTGGCGCGAATCATACCGGCGGGAGTACAGCCCGTCAATAACGTTTTCAGGAAAACCTGAAGATCCACTCCACTATCTCCAATTGCCTCATCACCACGATGCCGCAACATTGGCGAAGGGCGAGAAGCATGCGACAATGCGCTCCTTCATGCAAGTCCTGCGTTCGCCAGGACAACCCTAACCGCACAAGATTATACCATGACTGCCAAACTGATTAACGGAAAAGAAATCGCCGCTACGATACGACAACAAGTGGCTGCAGGCGTTGAAAGCCGCCTTCAACAAGGGTTACGCAGGCCGGGGCTCGCCGTTGTTCTGGTGGGAGATGACGCAGCCTCCCGGGTGTATGTTGGAAACAAACGTAAAGCATGTGACGAGTCGGGCATACTTTCGCTTTCTTATGACTTGCCAGCGGCTACGTCGCAGGTAGCACTCGGGGCGTTAATAGATGAACTTAACGACAATCCCGTTATTGATGGCATTCTGGTCCAGCTACCGTTACCCGCCCACCTTGACGCCGACCCGATTCTGCTCAAAATCCGACCGGACAAAGACGTGGATGGCTTTCATCCCTTCAACATCGGCCGCCTGATGCAGCGCCAGCCAGCACTAAGACCCTGCACGCCTGCGGGCATCATTACATTACTCGACAGCATCGATACCCCCTATAAGGGCCAGCATGCGGTCATAGTGGGCGCCTCAAATATTGTGGGTCGCCCCATGTCGATGGAGCTATTGTTAAAGGGCGCCACAATAACAGTCGCCCACCGCTTTACCGATAATTTGCCGCGTTTTGTCGGGGACGCCGATATCCTGATCGCTGCCGCAGGCAAACCCGGACTGATTAAAGGAGAATGGATCAAGCTGGGCGCCACCGTGATTGATGTGGGCATTAACCGCATGGCTGACGGTAAGCTCAAGGGTGATATTGAGTTCGAACAGGCGGCTGAGCGCGCCGCGTTTATTACGCCGGTTCCAGGTGGTGTGGGGCCAATGACGATTGCAACTCTGCTGCAGAACACGCTGTATGCGGCCAACGAGCTCCACGACGGTTAAATAATTGCGTGGCACAGCGAATATTTTTCCATAAAAAACCCCGCCACAGCGGGGTTTTTTATATAATCACAACTTACTGCCCGATTTTGGCTTTTGCCTTCAAACGGTATGCGTGCAGTAATGGTTCGGTATAGCCATTGGGCTGTTCCCGCCCTTTCAATACCAGATCACAGGCCGCCTGGAACGCCACGCTGTCGTCAAAGCCAGGTGCCATTGGGCGATAGACCGGGTCACCGGTATTCTGACGGTCCACCACAGCGGCCATGCGCTTCATGGTCTCCATAACCTGTTCGCTGGTACAAACGCCATGGTGCATCCAGTTGCAGATGTGCTGTGACGCGATACGAAGTGTTGCACGGTCTTCCATTAAACCCACGTCATTAATATCAGGCACTTTAGAGCAACCCACACCCTGGTCAATCCAGCGCACGACATAGCCAAGGATACCCTGGGCATTATTATCCAGCTCTTTCTGCACGTCATCTTTGCTCAGCGAAGACCAATCGGTCATCAGGGGCACGGTCAGGATATCCTCAACCCGGGCCGGCTCGCGCTTTGCCAGCTCAGCCTGAACCTCTGCCACATTGACCTGGTGATAATGCAGCGCATGCAACGTTGCAGCGGTGGGTGATGGCACCCAGGCTGTGTTTGCACCGGCTTTCGGATGGCCGATCTTGGCTTTCATCATGTCAGCCATCATGTCTGGCATCGCCCACATACCTTTACCGATCTGAGCCTTGCCCTTGAGACCTGTCGCCAGACCGACGTCGACGTTGGAATTCTCGTAGGCCGCAATCCAGGTGGCTTGCTTCATAGCGCCCTTGGGCACAACCGGCCCCGCGTTCATGGAGGTATGGATTTCGTCCCCGGTGCGATCCAGGAACCCGGTATTGATAAACGCAACCCGGTCCTTGGCTGCCTCTATACAGGCCTTCAGGTTGATACTTGTGCGCCGTTCTTCATCCATAATGCCGACTTTGAGCGCAAAGCGTGGTAGACCCAGTGCATCTTCAACCCGCCCGAAAAACTCGTTGGTAAAGGCCACTTCTTCCGGGCCGTGCATTTTTGGCTTAACAATATACATGCTGCCGGTTTTACTGTTGTGCAGCGGGCCGCTGCCTTTAAGATCGTGGATGGCGATCAGTGCGGTCATCAGGCCATCCATCAGACCCTCAGGAATTTCATTGCCGTCCCTATCCAGGATGGCGTTGATAGTCATCAGGTGACCCACATTACGAATAAACATCAGACTGCGGCCTGGCAGGGTGAACTCACCCCCGTCAGCAGTGTTGAAGTGCCTGTCGGCGTTCATTTTGCGAGTGACCTGCTGGCCGCCTTTTTCGAATCGCTCCTCCAGATCGCCTTTCATCAGGCCCAGCCAGTTGCGATAGACCAGGGTTTTGTCATCGGCATCGACCGCTGCAATGGAGTCTTCGCAGTCCATGATCGTGGTGAGTGCCGACTCAACGAGCACATCCTTGACGTGTGCTCCGTCGGTCTTGCCGATCGGATGAGAAGCATCAAATTGAATCTCGAAATGCATGCCGTTCTTGACCAGCAATACACCGGTTGGCTCGGAGGAAGCACCTGTAAACCCCACTAGCGCGGACTCATCCTTCAAGCCTGTAACGTCACCGTTTTGCAATTTTACAACCAGCTTGCCGTCTTCGATGCTGTATTTGGCTGCGTCTTTGTGGCTCCCGGTGGCCAGAGCAGCTGACGAATCCAATACGTTACGGGCATAGTCAATAACCTTGGCGCCTCGAACGGGGTTATAGCCGCGACCCTTCTCGGCGCCATCGTCTTCGGACAAAATATCGGTGCCATAAAGCGCATCGTAAAGGCTGCCCCAACGCGAATTAACCGCGTTCAACGCAAAGCGGGCATTCATCACCGGAACAACCAATTGCGGGCCGGCCATGGTGGCAATCTCGGGGTCAACGTTGGCGGTCGAAACGCGAAAGTCAGCAGGCTCAGCAACCAGGTAACCGATCTGCGTCAGGAACGACTTGTACTCGTCCATATTGATCGACTGGCCTTTGCGCTCGGTGTACCAGGCATCAATCTTAGCCTGGAGTTCGTCACGCTTGACCAACAGCGCCTTATTACGCGGTGCCAGGTCGTGGATTATGGTGTCGCAATGGGCCCAGAAAGCAGCTGCATCGACACCGGTACCCGGGATAGCCTCGTTGTTGATGAAATCGTACAGGACCTTTGCGACCTGAAGGCCGCCGACTTGAACACGTTCTGTCATCGTAGTTTGCCTCGTATTTTATCATTTTCCTGCCTCTAAACAGGCAGACAAAGTTTTATTGTGATGCAGCAGTTTACGTCAAAATATCTCGGGATTCATTCCTGAAACCGCGCTAACTCCTCCGCCAGCTGGTGCCTTCCCGTGAATCGTCGAGAATAACGCCTTTAGCGGCCAATTCATCCCTGATGCGGTCTGCTTCAGCAAAATTGCGGCCTTTTCGAGCCTGCTTCCTCGCTTCAATAAGACCCTCGATTTCCTCAACTGACAGGCTCTCGCTGCTGCCAGCCTGGAAAAATGCCTCGGGACCCTGCTGTAATAATCCGAGAATTTTCCCCAGCCTGACCAACACAGCCGCACCAGCCCTGGCGTCCTGGTCGCGGCCCTCGCGGCGATGCAAATTGATGTCCGACGCCACTGCATGCAGGGCGGTGATTGCTTCCGGCGTATTGAAGTCATCATCCATGGCCGCATGAAAGAGCGCGTCATTCTCACACTCAGGCGCATCTTTCGCCGGCACCAATCCCCTGAGCGCATGATACAGCCGAGTCAGCGTGCGGCTGGCTTCCTCCAGGTTTTCTTCAGAATAATCTACCTGGCTACGGTAATGGCTCGACACCAGGAAGTAGCGGACGATTTCCGGTGGATATTTTCCAAGAATTTCACGGATAGTGAAAAAATTGCCCAGAGATTTGGACATTTTTTCCTTGTTCACCCGCACGGCGCCCGCATGCATCCAGACATTCGCGAAGGTTTCTCCCGTGGCGGCTTCGGACTGGGCGATTTCGTTTTCGTGATGGGGAAACAACAGATCCGGACCACCACCGTGAATGTCGAAGGTGTTACCCAGGCAACCGGTCGCCATCGCCGAGCACTCGATATGCCAGCCTGGTCGGCCATCGCCCCAGGGTGATGGCCAGCTCACCTCACCCGCTTTGGCTGCTTTCCATAGGGCAAAATCTGCCGGGCTGCGCTTGGCTTCGGCAATATCCACGCGAGCGCCCGCCAGTAGGTCTTCGAGCTTTTTTTTGCTGAGCTTGCCATAGCCCTCAACGGCGTTGACCGAGAAATCAACATCACCATTATCGGCCGCGTAGGCATAGTCCTTCTGGATCAGCACGCGGATCATTGCC
The DNA here is from genome assembly GCA_038329375.1 of Pseudomonadales bacterium. Taxonomy (GTDB): domain Bacteria; phylum Pseudomonadota; class Gammaproteobacteria; order Pseudomonadales; family Oleiphilaceae; genus Marinobacter. The sequence continues at coordinate 5,104 of JBBQMX010000173.1, forward strand.
AGAATCTCATCGATAAACGCCGTGGCTTTGGGCTCCTCGGTGGGCGACAGAATCCCCAGCCTGGCCTCATCCTCGTGCATCGCGTCAATCATCCGTTCGGTCAGCGCGGTAAAGGTCTCTCCATTCTCTTCTGCCCGGCGCAGAATTTTAT
>JBBQMX010000174.1:0-5235 GCA_038329375.1 Pseudomonadales bacterium
TGATGACGCTACGGAGCCAAAGGATTGAACCGCCGGCGTAAAGGCCGCGAGGTTAACGGCATACTGGTCATCGACAAGCCCATAGGCTTGACCTCTAACGGCATTCTGCAACAGGTCAAGCACTTGTTTGGTGCCGCTAAAGCCGGCCATACCGGGGCGCTCGATCCCTTGGCGACCGGTGTCCTGCCGCTTTGTTTTGGCGAAGCTACCAAGTTTTCCCAGATGATGCTCGACAGCGACAAGGCTTACGTGGCAACGGCCCGGATGGGCGTCACCACCGAAACCGGTGACAGCGAAGGCAAGGTTGTGCTTGAACAAACTGTGCCGTCTGATCTGACAGAAACCGGTCTTGAAAGTGTGCTGGAGTCCTTTCGAGGAGATATCCAGCAGGTGCCTTCCATGTATTCGGCGCTCAAGCACAAAGGCAAGCCGCTGTATGAATACGCTCGAGAAGGTATTGAAATAGAGCGTCCGGCACGGCCAGTGACGATCTATGAGCTCCGCCTGCTGGCGCTGCGCGAGAACGAATTTGATATTGCGGTCAGCTGCACCAAGGGTACGTATATTCGCTCGCTAGTGGAAGATATCGGCCAGGCGCTCGGCTGTGGCGCTCATGTCATTGCGCTGCGCCGCACCATGGCCTCCGGGTTTACGCTGGAGCAGACTCATACTATTGACGCTCTGGAAGCTATTCGCGCACGTGACGAGTCATTGGATGCGCTGTTGGTCGAGCCCGATGCCGCCCTGTCGATGTTTCCAAGCCTCGAGCTCGAGTCCGACAGGTTACGGTCGATATTGAACGGACAACCCGTTAGACTGTCCGACCAGACTGTTACGGGGCCGGTTCGCCTTTACGGCAATGACCGCTTCGTGGGTCTGGGTGAAGGAATTTCAGAGGACGGCGACATTAAAATTGTGCCCCGTCGTCTGGTAAAAAACAGCTGAGGTTTTCCCTCCGGGATTTCGTCACTGTCTAGCCGGGCTGCAGAGATGCGCGGTTCGGCCGGATGTCACATTCGCATCGCAAACAATGAGGTGAGTAATGGCACTTTCTGCCGCAGAGAAGTCAGAGATTGTAAAAGACTACCAGCAAGATGGAAGCGATACCGGATCCCCTGAAGTTCAGGTGGCCCTTCTTAGCGCCAACATCGACAAGCTGCAGGGTCACTTCAAGGTCAACAAGCAGGATCACCATTCCCGCCGTGGCCTGATCAGAATGGTTAACCAGCGTCGTAAGCTGCTTGACTACCTGAAGAAGAAAAACGCTGATCGCTATCTTGAGCTGATCAAGCGTTTGGGTCTGCGTCGCTGATCCGTCTGGATCCAGTGATCTGTCAGGGTGGTGCAGCGCACGCTGTGCCGCTCAACAAACCGCGGGGCCTGCCCCCGCTGTTTGTGCTTCTCGCCATTCGGTTCTCCCGCTTGATCAGGAGGGCTGCTTTCAAGCCGGCATGCCTTCATTATTCACCCGAAAAAGACGAATTGTAGCGACCGAGATAGTGCGCATGGGTGTGCTATCAGACTGAACTGACACGATAGATAAGGAGTTACCGTGAACCCGGTAAAAAAGACATTTGAACTCGGCGGCAAGACCGTCACTCTAGAAACGGGCCGTATCGCCCGTCAGGCAACTGGCGCAGTTCTGGTCACTATTGGCGATATTTCTGTTCTTGGCACCGTGGTTGGCGCCAAGGACGCCAAGCCGGGCCAGCCTTTCTTCCCGCTGACCGTCAATTACTTCGAAAAAACCTACGCTGTCGGCAAAATTCCCGGTGGTTTCTTCAAGCGCGAAGGTCGTCCATCCGATAAAGAAACGCTGACCTCACGCCTTATCGACCGTCCGATTCGTCCGCTGTTTCCCAACGGTTTCATGAACGAAGTTCAGGTTATCCTGACCGTTATGTCCTCCGATAAAACCCAGGATCCGGATATCGCTGGCATGCTGGCTGCGTCGGCAGCGCTGTCGATCTCCGGTATTCCGTTTGACGGTCCAGTTGGTGCGTCCCGTGTGGCCTACACCAACGAGCGCGGGTATTTTCTGAACCCGACGTTTGAAGAGCTAGGCTCGTCACTGTTGGACATGGTGGTTGCTGGCACTAAAGACGCCGTTCTGATGGTCGAATCCGAGGCCAAGGGTCTGTCTGAAGATCAGATGCTGGGTGGCGTGCTGTTTGCCCACCAGGAAATGCAGACCGCCATCAAGGCGATTCAGGAATTGGCAGACGAAACCGGTAAGCCCCGTTGGGACTGGCAGCCAGCGACTGAAAATACCGAGCTGATGGCAGCGATCAAATCAGACTTTGCCGGTGCGATCGAAGAAGCCTATACCATTCGTGACAAGATGGAGCGTTATGCCCGTCTGAGCATCGTCAAGGCAGAAGTTGTTGAGAAGCTGGCCGGTGAAGAAGAAGGCAAGCCGTCCGCCGACGAGGTCAAGAAGTACTTTGGCAAAGTCGAAAAGTCCGTGGTTCGCAACCAGGTGATCGAAGGTAAACCGCGAATTGATGGTCGTGATGCCAAAACCGTTCGTCCTATTCAGATCGAAGTCGGTATCCTGCCAAGCGTTCACGGCTCCGCGCTCTTCACTCGCGGTGAAACTCAGGCGATTGTCACTACTACGCTGGGTACTGCCCGTGACATGCAGATTATCGATGCGCTGGAAGGCGAGCGTCGTGACCCGTTCCTGTTCCATTACAACTTCCCTCCCTACTCGGTAGGCGAAGCTGGTCGAGTTGGAACCCCGGGCCGCCGTGAGGTTGGTCATGGCCGTCTCGCCAAGCGTGGCGTTGCTGCGGTAATGCCTACGATTGAAGAGTTCCCGTACACCATTCGGGCGGTATCCGAGATCACCGAATCCAACGGCTCCAGTTCAATGGCCTCCGTATGTGGTTCAAGTCTCGCGCTGATGGACGCTGGTGTGCCCATCAAGGCGCCAGTCGCCGGTATTGCCATGGGACTGGTCAAGGAAGGCGACAAGTTTGCTATCCTGACCGATATTCTGGGTGATGAAGATCACCTGGGTGACATGGACTTCAAGGTTGCCGGTACCTCCGAGGGCATCACCGCCCTGCAGATGGATATCAAGATCAACGGCATCACTGACGAGATCATGGAACTGGCGCTTGAGCAGGCCCACGGGGCGCGTCTGCATATCCTGGGTGAGATGAACAAGGTAATTTCTGCACCGCGTGCCGAGTTGTCAGATCGTGCGCCAAGTATCACCACCATCAAAATCAATCCGGAGAAAATCCGCGATGTGATCGGTAAGGGTGGCGCTACCATTCGTGGTATCTGTGAAGAGACCGGCGCGTCGATTGATCTCGATGACGATGGCTACGTGAAGATTTACGCCGACACTCAGATCGCTGCGCAGGCAGCGATGAAGCGTGTGATGGAAATCACCGCTGAAATCGAGGTAGGTGCGATCTACAAAGGCAAAGTTGAGCGCATCGTAGACTTTGGTGCGTTTGTGAATATCCTGCCGGGTAAAGATGGCCTGGTGCACATTTCCCAGATTTCTGATCGTCGCATCGAGAACGTGACCGACGAACTGAGCGAAGGTCAGGAAGTGTTGGTCAAGGTGCTGGATGTTGACGCCCGTGGACGGGTCAAATTGTCCATGAAGGAAGTCAAGGAAGGCGAGCAGCCGACCGATCTTGCCGCTATCTGATTAGCGTTGCGAGACCAGAAACCCACCTTCCGGAAACGGTTGGTGGGTTTTTTTAGTGCTCCAGAAACTCAATAATTTTTTCCCTATAGGCCGGTATCACAAACGTAGCGGCGTGGGGGGTGTCGGTTTTCATGAGCATCCTGGGTTCATTAGCAGCATCAAACAGGGCCTGGCCGTGGTGAAAGGGGATGATGCCGTCTCTTATGCTGTGAATGATCATGACCGGGGTGGGGCTGATGTCTGCAATGTAGTCGGTGCCTTCGTAATCGTCCGGTATGGTCCAGCTCAGGGGAATCTGCAGTGGCCAGGTGAGCCAGAACGCTGAGAGCTTTTCCCGGGCGATCGAGCGAAATCCCGAGAACGTGCCGTCGAGGATGACGGCGTTCAGCGAGGGTTCTTCGTTGCGTTGACTCCACTCACTGGCGAGCGCTATCCCCAACGCGCCACCAAGGCTCTGCCCCAATAACGCGATGGGTTTGCCATCCCGGTTGTTCACCAGCCATCGCAGGCCGGTTTCTGCATCGTGCAGGGTGCCTGCTATGTCAGGGGCCCCTGTGGACTGCCCGTAACCGCGATAGTCAATGAGGAAGACGTTGTAGCCTCTCTCGGGCAGCCAGGCTACGTTCATCAGGTGGCTGCTGATGTTCTGGGCATTACCGTGGAGAAAGTAGATGTGACCCTTTGCGGCGCCTTGTGAGGGCAGCCACCAGCCGTGCAGAGTTTCACCGTCATTCGTATCCAGATAGACATCCTCATAGTCCAGATTCAGGCGGTCCGGGGTTATGTAGACATTGCGGTCGGGATAGAAGAACAGCCCGCTGCAGCCGACCTGCATAAGCAGGCTGGCTGCCAGAATGAGGCCTAGAAGTAGGCGTTTAGTCCGAGCTGCCATTGGGTCTGGTACCTTTCGTAGTGATGTTGCCGGGTGACGTCAGCACCAACGCTGAAGTCCCGCCCAAAGTGCCAGTTGGCCTTGAGATAAAGCTCATCCTGGCGATGTTGGCTGCTGACTATCCAGGCTTTGGTGCGGGCTCCCGCCAGTAAGCTGAAACGATTATTCTGGTGCAGCAGGCCAAGATCTGCACCGGGGGCAAAGTCATAGCCGCGACGGATATCATCGTCGATTTCAACATCGGCGGTGGCTATTGCCAGTGCCTGGGTCTGCTCACCCAGGCGCCAGCTGCCACCGGCACCGCCTTCGAGATAAGGCGCAAATACGCGCTTACGGTCGTTCTGTTCGGTCCGCCGACCGCCAAAGCCCACCTGCCAGGACAACGGCGAAAAGAACTGGTTGCGAGGCGACAGGGAGCGAATTTCCACACCTGTTAGCTGCTCAACCTGCACTTCATCATTATCGGTGTAGTATCTCGCGTCCAGTCTCAGGAACTGCAGTTGCGCGCCGGGGCGATAGCCCGCTGGTGGGTCCAGCAGGTCGTGGTAGGCAGGGCGCAGAGTGAGCTGAGCATAACTCCGGTCTCCCTGTCGTCCGCCGCCAAGCGAAGCTCGAAAGGTATTGTGGCCCTGATCATCACGAACCTCCGGCACCGGCGGTTTCTCAAGCGGCT
>JBBQMX010000175.1:0-5216 GCA_038329375.1 Pseudomonadales bacterium
ACTGAACGCCACATATGAGCAATCGAGAAGACCATCATGCCGAAGGCCAGTGTCAGCATAGCAAAGTAGACTTCGTTCAGGCGCACGCTCAGAAAACCGATCACCAGCGCAAGCAGCGCGCCCATGCCCATGGACACCAGCAGGCAGGCCAACAACGGCCATTGCAGGTGAAGCAGCAACATGGCGGTGGCGTAGGTGCCGATGCCGAAAAAGGCTGCGTGGCCGAAACTGAGCATGCCGGTATAGCCGAAAACCAGGTTAAAGCTGGCGGCGAACAGACCCATGATCAGGATCTCAGTGCCGATAAAAATGTAGAAGTAGGGCACAACCCAGGGTAGGGCGATCAGCAGAATGATCGTCAGAACCAGGGCACCCAGAAGAATGGCAGATTTCATGCGTTCGCTCCCTTGCCCATCAGACCGTTTGGCTTGAACAACAACACCAGAGCCATGCCCACAAAGGGCAGCAACAGGTTTATTTCCGGCAAGTAACGACCACCAAGTCCGTGAATCAGGCCCAGTACCAGGGCTCCGGCCAGAGCTCCGGGAAAGCTGCCAAGGCCGCCGATGACCACCACAATGAAGGACTCGATAATGATCTTGTCGCCCATGCCCGGGTCAACCGCCCGCATGGGCGCTGCAACCACACCGCCGAGCGCGGCCAGCCAGGCGCCGAAAGCAAACACCCCGGTCACCACCAGCTTGGTGTTAATGCACAGCGCTTCCGCCATATCACGGTCAAGCGCCGCAGCCCGCATGATCTTGCCCGCCCGCGTGCGGTTGAAGATAAACCAGAGCGCGGCCACCAGCACCAGCCCCACCACGATCACAAACAGGCTGTACACCGGATAAAGCGTGTCGCCAAAAATAGCGACGGAACCGCGCAGTAACTCCGGTGGTTGAACGGTGTGGATGCCGGACCCCCAGATCATCCGGACGGATTCGTTAATGATCAGAAGCAGAGCAAAGGTCAGTAGCAGGCTGTCAGCGACATCCCGCTCATAAATAAACCGCAGCACCAGCCGGTCGATGACGACCGCGATGACCGCTACTGCCAGAGGCGCGACGATTAATGCGACAATGAATGACAACCCCAGCAGGTTCATCAGCGTGAAAGCCAGATAGGCTCCCAGCATGTAGAGCGCCCCGTGTGCGAAGTTGATGACGTTCAGTACGCCAAACACAATATTGAGTCCTACCGCTATGACAAACAGCAGTAGCCCGATATCCAGACTGTTCAGCAAAGCAGCGCCGAGACCGGACATAAATACCCCCGAGAGATCACCAGATCAGGAAGCCGGCCGACCTTTAGGAAGGTCGGCCGGACTAGTGGATAAACGGTTTGGTTACAACGTACAACCGGTTTCGGCGACGGTCCGGGATACTTTTTCAGCATCAAATACGCGCAGATCTTCCAGGGTACGAATACCGTGTTCCGGGTGCATCGGGCCTGAGCGTCCCCAGTTGGGGCTGACCATGGCCTGATGGTCGCCTGCACGGAAGGTGACCTTGCCGTTGGGGGCATCGAAGCTCATGCCTTTCAGCGCTTTGGCCAGGGCCGGGCCGTCGGTGTTGCCAGTGGCTTCCATGGCTTTTTTATAGGCATAAACAGCCGCATAGGCGCCTTCTGCGTTGTAGCTTGGAGGGTTGCCGTAGGCATCGATATAGGCTTTTACAAAGTTCCGGTTGATCTCGTTGTCGTAGGCGTCATACCAGTATCGGGTGGACAACCAGACCCCTTCGGGCATGCGATCTTCCAATGCAGTCAGCACTTCGGTGGCCGCACCTACGGTGAACATCAGTTCCATGTCCTTCTCGAAAAACCCGAGGTTGGTGGCCTGGCGTACAAAGTTGACCAGATCGCCGCCCCATAGGGAGATCAATACGCCTTCGGCGTTGGAATCCATCACACCGTTGATGAACGGAGTGAAGTCCTCAGCGCCAAAGCGCGGAAACGCAGTATCACCCATCAGCTCCACATCGGGCTTGATGTCTTTCAGGGCATTACCGAAAAACTCCCAGGACTGATGGCCAAAGGCGTAGTCCGGGCCGATGGTCGTCCAGCGTTTGGCATCGGATTCTGCAGCAATCTGGGCCGCCGCTTTCATGTTCTGTGCCACATTGGTGCTGATGCGGAAGGTGAACGCATTACAGAGTTTGCCAGTGACATCCGGGGTTGCCGCATGGGTAATAATAAGCGGTTTCTGCAGTTCCGGAATGGTAGGCACCAGACCCTGGGCTACACCGGAGCTGTCCAGCCCCATCAGCACGTCTACCTGGTCCTCATAGACCAGTTTTCGAGCCGCCTGAATGGCGACGGCGGCCTTGCCCTGACTGTCTTCGATCGCCAGCTCGAGATCACGGCCGAGGACGCCGCCACTGTCGTTGATTTCACTGATGGCAAGGTCGATCCCGCGTTGGGCAAACTGGCCATAAGTGGCGGCACTGCCTGAGAGAATGTAGATAGCACCCAGCTTGATCGGGTGTTCGTCAGCACTTACCTGAAGAGCCCCTGCGCTGAGCAGCGAGGCTGCTGCCAGGGAGGTAATGAGCTTTCGGGGATTGAATTTCGTCATGATTGAGCTCCTGTTCTTGCACTGTTGTTGTAGTTTCGAGCTTTGTTTATTCGTCCCTGAACTGGTCCCGCAACACATTCTTGCGAATCTTGCCCGTTGCGGTTTTGGGCAATTCTCCAAAGATCACTTTCCTGGGTACCTTGAACCGGGCCATACGCTGCTTGCAGAAAGCAATCACATCGGCCTCGGTCGGGGCCTCATGGTGGCTAACCAGGCTAATGAACGCACAGGGCACTTCGCCCCACTTTTCGTCTGCAATGGCGACGACGGCGGCTTCCGCTACGTTCGGGTGCTGGTACAGAACTTCTTCCACTTCCAGGCTGGAGATATTCTCCCCGCCGGAAATAATAATGTCCTTGGAGCGGTCCTTGATTTCGACGTAGTGGTCCGGGTGCACGACTGCCAGGTCGCCGGTACTGAGCCAGCCACCGGCAAAGGCCTGGGCGGTGGTTTCCGGATTTTTCAGGTAGCCCTTCATCAACGTGTTGCCACGGAGTTGAATCTCGCCCAGGCTTTTGCCATCTGCCTCGACCGCCTTGCCGGTTGCCGGATCACAAACCCGCACCTCATCAAGGGCCAAGGTGGCGACACCCTGTCGCGCCATCCTGGCAGCGAGATCCTCAACACTGAGCTCGGACCATTCCGGCTGCGGAACGCACAGGGTTGCCGGGCCGTAGCTTTCGGTCAGACCATAAAGATGGGTGATCTCAAAGCCGATGGCCTGGGCTTTGCGGATCACCGAACTGGGCGGCGCGGCGCCGCCCAAGGCAAACTGAACGCTATGGCTGAGGGTTTTGCCTTGCTGGCCGAGTTCGTTGAGCAGCATATTCATCACGATTGGCGCGCCGCACATGTGCGTAACACCGTAGCGCTCGATACGCTGATGGATTACCTGGGTGTCGATGCTGCGCAGGCAGACATGGGTGCCACCAATGGCGGTAATGGCCCAGGTGTAGGCCCAGCCGTTGCAGTGGAACATCGGCAGGGTCCATAAATAGACGGTAGCGGCCGACATATTGAACGCCATGGCATCACTCATGGCAGCCAAGTAGGCGCCGCGGTGGTTATAAACCACACCTTTCGGGTTACCGGTGGTGCCCGAGGTGTAGTTGAGGGAAATAGCATCCCACTCGTCCGCGGGTCTTTGCCAGTCAGTAGTCGGTGCTGCGCTGGCCAGCAAGCTTTCGTATTCATACCGGGCCAAACCCTCAGAAACTCCGCCATTGCGCTCGATACTGACCAGCATCGGCGGTGTTTCCAGCCCGGCGATAGCGGTTTTGACCAGAGCTTCGAACTCGGTGTCATAAAGCAGCACCCGCGCTTCACCATGGTCGAGAATGAATTCAAGACCGGCCGCGTCGAGCCGGAAATTGAGGGTATTGAGCACTGCGCCGCACATGGGCACCGAGTAGTGGGACTCCAGCACTTCATGGCTATTGGGGCATAGCAGCGCGACGGTATCACCGGTCGTGATGCCTAGGGTTTTCAGTGCGCTTGCCATCTGGCAACAGCGGCCAAACAGGGCCTCGTAACTGAGAGACATGTCGTCGTCGATCACCGCCGTCTTGCGGGGAAACACGGTGGCGGAGCGCTGCAGAAAACTCAACGGCGTCAGCGCAGAATGATTGGCCGGGTTCTTATCAAGTCCGTTATTGTATTTGTGGGTCATAGCCTGACTCCGGACTGTTATCGGATGCGCTCGGGCGCATGCATTTTGTTAGCGATTTTTCAGATATTTCGGATTGCTGATTTGCAACTTGGCTCGGGTGATATCCAGCAACAGGTCGTAAAGCCTCTCGTCATCAGCTGGCAACCGGCGTTGGCGAATATCGTCGGCCAGCGACTGTTCGTCGGCGTTGCCTTCGTTTCCGGATAGCAGGGCGGCGTACAATTTCCGGATGCTGCCCTGAACCTGTTGCTCGGTTGCAGCTCCCGCTTCGATCTCCCGCGCAGCAATCTTCATCGCATTGGCGGTCATCAGAATCTGATACTTCAAGGCCTCCGAAACTTCAGGTAGCACCGCATCGAGCAGTTCCTGCCGGGCAATAGCGAGCAGTGCCCCGGCTTCTGGACGGGATGTGTTCATGTTGCGGGCCCCCCTTTTACGGTTCCGGACAGCTCCCTGATCTGCTTTAACAGGTCGTACTCCATCTGGGGTAGCATACGGCCGGTCAATGCCAACTCCAGCGACGACTGCTCGCCAGACAGGTGACGCTCGGCCTGTTGCAGGGCAATCACCGCCCAGCGCACCAGCGCCATGACTTCCCAGTAGTTCACCCTGTCCGGATCGGGATGTTCGCCGGTGACGTCCTGGTAGCCCGCAAACAGGTCGGATTTGTGGCCGATGCCGCCCACTTCCCGCCCATCGGCACCAAAACGCCAGCTGCGGGAACACAGCCAGCCCAGGTCTTCCGCCGGGTCACTCCAGGTCGCGAACTCCCAGTCCAGCACGGCGGTCAGCTTGCCCTGGTCGACCATGTAATTACCGGTACGGAAATCACAGTGGCACAGCACTGAAGGGCCATCGACAGGTTGATTGTCTTCCAGCCAGTTGAGCGCCCATTCCAGCACAGGATGGGGCTCGGCAATGGCGGCGAGGTAATCCCGGTAGAGGTTTATCCTGGTCTGTGCGGCGGCCCCA
>JBBQMX010000176.1:0-5201 GCA_038329375.1 Pseudomonadales bacterium
CCTTGCCTCGGTTAGCCGGCTCGGCCGCTACCCGGTCGTCGGTGGCCTGGCCGTGCGTTGGGAAAGCGACGGCATTTATGTCGACACCTCCCTGAACTTGCATAATCCGGAACTCAAAACCGCCTTCGTCACCGCCGTCAACAACATGGTCAACCTGGCCCGGGCCATATACCGGCAAGGTATCTTCAAAAGTTGCCTCTTCAATGCCCGGGATACCCTGCACATCGACCGGGCCGGGCCGGAGGAGCCGTTTGTAGTGGCTCCTGGCATGAAACTGCCTTACGAAGTAAGCGCGGCACCGGAAGTGGAAGACAACTCACGTGTGCACTCCTATTTCGAAGACGGGCCGGACCCGGAAGAATTTCTCGTGCTGCCTAAAGCCATCATCTCAGCACTTGAGGCTCTCAACACTATTCATCACACCGGCATGATCATTTTCGAAGCCTTACCGGATCACTTGAAAATACACAGCCATTACCGCCTCCTGGACCCGACCCGGGAAGCGGACTTTCGTTATTATCTCGACGAAATCCTGTCCCTCGTACCGCGGATCGAAGGGCTGGGCGTCTCAGGCTTTATGAAAATGCCTTACAAGGACACCAAGTATTTCGCCCACATCGAGCGCATGCCGGAACGTTATTACCCGAAAAATCCGCGCTTGGAAGTGACACCTGAATAGAAGCCCGACAACGACCGAAAGCCTTTATACCAATAACTATCAACATCCTGAAGGCAACCGGACACCAGGACCTGCTAGAGTCGGTTTCTGAATTTACTATCACCAAAGCCAAAATGACTTTACGTTTACGTAAGCTTCATCTAATCTTACCCTAAAAAGGTAAACATCATGTCGTTGACAAAAAAAACTTACAGCATTAGCGAGCTGTCCCGCGAGTTTGATGTAACTACTCGAAGCATGCGCTTTTATGAGGATCAGGGCCTGCTAAAACCTGACCGGAAAGGTCAAACGCGGATTTTCAGCTCCAAGGACCGGGTCCGCCTCAAGCTCATTCTGCGCGGTAAGCGCATGGGGTTTTCACTGGCCGAAACCAAGGAATTATTCGATCTCTGGGACGAAACTCTCAGTGGTAACGAAAAACAACTGCACTTGATGTTGGAAACTCTGGCCAGAAAACGGGCCCAACTGGAACAACAGAAAAAAGACATCGCGATGGCGGAAATCGAGATAGATACCGCCGAAGCACGCTGTCTCGAAGCGTTGAAGGAACTGGAAAATAAAAAGAAAAACGCCAAGTCAACAGAAGAGTCTCCAGGCTGATAACGCAAGGGCCGGATAGGAAACATCCATATGCAACCGCCCCTTCACCTAACACCGACGCATAGCACAAGAAGGCGATCACTATGATTTCACAATATTCAGAGTTCAACTTTGGACTGGGCGAGACCATCGACATGCTGAGGGAGCAGATCAACGGCTTTGCTGCCAGCGAAATTGCCCCCCGGGCCGCCGACATCGACCATGACAATCTGTTCCCTGAAGACTTGTGGAAGAAAATGGGCAATATGGGCCTGCTGGGCATCACTGCGGACGAGGCCTACGGAGGCTCCGGCATGGGTTACCTGGCCCACGTGATTGCCATGGAAGAGATCAGCCGCGCATCGGCCTCTGTCGGCCTTTCCTACGGTGCTCACTCCAACCTGTGCGTTAACCAGATCAACAACAACGGCACTGAAGAACAGAAACAGACATACCTGCCCAAACTGATCAGCGGCGAACACATTGGTGCCCTGGCCATGTCCGAACCCAATGCCGGGTCAGACGTCGTGTCCATGAAACTGTCCGCCAAAGATGCCGGCGACCACTACGTCCTCAACGGCAACAAAATGTGGATCACCAACGGCCCCGATGCCAGCGTCTATGTCATTTACGCCAAGACCGACCCCCAGGCCGGCCCCCGCGGCATCACAGCATTTATTGTAGAACGCGGTTCACCGGGTTTCACGCAGGCCCAAAAGCTCGACAAACTCGGCATGCGCGGTTCCAACACCTGCGAGCTGGTGTTCCAGGACTGCAAGGTACCGAAAGAGAACATACTCGGAGAACTTGGCGGCGGTGCCAGAGTCCTGATGAGCGGCCTCGACTATGAACGCCTGGTGCTCGCCGGCGGCCCGCTGGGCATCATGCAGGCCGCGCTGGACGTCACCGTACCCTACATTCGTGAGCGCAAGCAGTTCGGCCAGGCTATTGGTGAATTCGAGCTGGTACAGGGCAAAGTTGCAGACATGTACACCCTGATGAATACCGCCAAGTCCTACGTTTATATGGTGGCAATGGCTGCAGATCGCGGCGAAACCACCCGCAAGGACGCTGCTGGCGCGATTCTCTATTCCGCCGAGATGGCTACAAAACTGGCGCTGGACGCTATCCAGCTGTTGGGCGGTAACGGTTACATCAACGAGTACCCCACAGGCCGTTTGCTGCGGGACGCAAAGTTGTACGAAATCGGCGCCGGTACGTCTGAGATTCGCCGGATGTTGATCGGTCGGGAACTGTATTTGAATAAATAACTGGCATCTTTTTAGATACCAGCACACATGGTCGATGAGGTGGTGGGGGTGTGGTGTTCCGGGATCGTCAGAAACAGGGATGTTTTTGTCGAGCGTACAGGGATGTATTAACCGCGTATCCCGGAACACCACACCCCCGCCACCGCTCCACGGAAGTGAAGCCAATGACAATACTACAAAGCAAAATCAACCCCAGATCTGATGAGTTCCAGGCCAACCGCGAGTCCATGGCTGCCACCGTGGCGGACCTCCAGGACAAAGTTTCCGTTATCCAGAACGGTGGCGGTGCGGCCTATCAGGAGCGTCACCTCTCGCGAGGCAAACTGCTGCCCCGGGAACGCATCAACCGGCTGCTGGACGATGGCTCACCCTTCCTGGAACTGTCCCAGCTGGCCGCCTACAACGTCTACGATGAAGACGTACCTGCCGCGGGCTTGATCACCGGCATCGGCCGGGTTTCCGGCACCGAGTGCATGATCATCGCCAACGATGCCACCGTCAAAGGTGGCAGCTACTACCCTCTGACCGTCAAGAAACACCTCAGGGCCCAGGAAATCGCCCTGGAAAATCGTTTGCCCTGCATTTACCTAGTGGACTCCGGCGGCGCTAACCTGCCCCGCCAGGACGAAGTCTTCCCGGACCGGGACCACTTCGGCCGCATCTTCTATAATCAGGCCCGCATGTCCGCCGACGACATCCCACAGATCGCGGTGGTTATGGGGCTGTGCACTGCCGGCGGCGCATACGTGCCAGCCATGTCCGACGAATCCATCATCGTCAAGGAACAGGGCACCATCTTCCTGGCCGGGCCTCCGCTGGTAAAAGCTGCCACCGGCGAAGTCGTCAGTGCTGAAGATCTGGGCGGCGCCGATGTGCACTGCAGGATCTCCGGCGTGGCCGATCATTTCGCTGAAAACGACCAGCACGCCCTGGAAATTGCCCGGCGTTGCATCGCCAACCTGAACCGGCGCAAACCGGCTGACATCACAGTCCAGCAGCCCAGGAGCCCGCTTTACAGTGCCGATGAAATTTACGGCATTGTCGGCACCGATCTGCGTAAACAGTTCGATGTGCGGGACGTCATCGCACGCATCGTTGATGGCTCCGAGTTCGATGAATTCAAGCGCCTTTACGGCCAGACCCTGGTGACCGGCTTTGCCCACATACACGGCTACCCGGTGGGCATCATTGCCAACAACGGCATCCTGTTCGGCGAATCCGCCCAGAAAGGCGCCCATTTTGTGGAGCTGTGCTGCCAGCGCCAGATTCCGCTACTGTTCCTGCAGAACATCACCGGGTTCATGGTCGGCCGCAAGTATGAAGCCGAAGGCATCGCCAAGCACGGCGCCAAGATGGTAATGGCGGTGGCCTGCGCCAATGTGCCGAAAATCACCGTTCTTATCGGCGGCAGTTTTGGTGCCGGCAACTACGGCATGTGCGGCCGGGCCTACAGCCCGGACTTCCTGTGGATGTGGCCCAACGCCCGGATATCCGTGATGGGCGGCGAACTGGCCGCCGGGGTAATGGCCACGGTCAGGCGCGAAAGTATGGAACGTAACGGTAAACAGTGGAGCGAAGAAGACGAAGCCGCCTTCCGCAAGCCCATTGTCGATACCTATGAAACCCAGGGCCACCCCTACTACGCCAGCGCCCGACTGTGGGACGACGGCGTAATCGACCCGGCTCAAACCCGGGAAGTGGACGCCCTGAGCCTGTCCGCCACCCTTAACCGACCGGCCAAGCCGACGCGCTTCGGCGTGTTCCGGATGTAGGCGGGGAGACATGTGATGACTGTGATGAAAACAACCGACGTTACGCCAGACGCACAATCCGCAGTGCTGCTTAACCGCCGCGCCGAAGGCGTGACCGAAGTGGTGCTGAACCGCCCGGACAAACGCAACGCCTTTGACGACGTTATCATCCAGGCGCTGATTAACGCCCTGGAAAAAGTCGAACAGGATACCACCACCCAGGTGGTCATTCTGCGCTCTGAGGGCAAGCATTTTTCTGCCGGTGCCGATCTTGGCTGGATGCGACGC
Source organism: Pseudomonadales bacterium (assembly GCA_038329375.1). GTDB lineage: Bacteria > Pseudomonadota > Gammaproteobacteria > Pseudomonadales > Oleiphilaceae > Marinobacter. The sequence goes on from JBBQMX010000176.1 coordinate 4,569, forward strand.
ATGGCCGACAACAGCCATGCCGACAACCTCGCCGACGCCCGCCAGCTGGCGCGACTGCTGGAGCGCCTGAATACCCTGAGCAAACCCACCATCGGGCTGGTTCAGGGTGCAGCCTACGGCGGCGCCGTCGGACTGGCTGCGTGCTGCGATATCGTAATCGCCACCGACCAGGCCAGATTTTGTCTCAGCGAAGTCAAACTCGGGCTGATTCCCGCCGTGATCAGCCCCTATGTCGTGCGGGCTATCGGCGAGCGCCAGGCCCGGCGTTATTTTATTTCAGCCGAAGTCTTTGATGCTGCCCAGGCTCAGGCGTTTGGTCTGGTTCATATGGTAGAAGACTCAGACGATGCCATGCAAAGCCGATGCGACGAGCTGCTGGCACAACTGGCCCAGAACGGACCGGAAGCCATGCGCGCCGCCAAGGACCTGGTTTTCGCCGTCAGCCATAAAGCCATTGATGCCGACGTTATTGAAGACACCGCCAGACGCATTGCCGATATTCGCGTGGGCAAAGAAGGACAGGAAGGGCTTAGTGCCTTTCTGAACAAGCGCCGCGCCAACTGGATTCCGGAGAATGACAGTCAGGGCTCCCAGGAGAATAAATAACATGTTCAGTAAAATCCTGATCGCCAA
>JBBQMX010000177.1:0-5198 GCA_038329375.1 Pseudomonadales bacterium
CGTCCAGCACCGGGCGCGCCCTGTTCCAGCAACGATTTTGCCAGCTTAATTCCGAGGTCAGGGCGGTTGCCCGCAGCTGGCATAATGAGAGGGTCGAGCACTCCCAGCAAGCTCTGGACAGTGTCGTTGTCATCGGTCAATGGCGTAACAACATGAGCATCCGCCGCGTAGACCACCAGACCGGTGAAGGCACCCTCCCGCTCTTTCAGCAAGTCCTGAATCTTGCGTTTGGCAAGAGTCAGGCGGTCAGGCTCGACATCGGTTGCCAGCATCGACAGAGAGAGATCGAGAACGACAACCAGGCTGTCGTTCTGCTGCTGCAAGGGCGTTGGTGCTTGTCTCCAGGCCGGCCCCGCAAGGGTGATCGCCATTAGCAAAAGTGCAAGGGAAAGCATCGCCAGAAGCGAAATACCTGAACCTTTCAACGCGCCGGTTTGGCTGATCAGCGGCTTCAGGAGTGCTTTTGGCATGACTTTGAGCCAGCCGTTCTGGCCTTGTCGCGCTCGCCGGACGATCACCGGAAGCAGTGGTATGGCTAGCAGTATCAATAGCCAGAAGGGGCGCAGAAAATGCAAGTCAGACACCAACCACCTCCTTGCGACTGTTAGTTTTGAGGCGAAGCAACTGCAATAACGCCCACACCGCAAGCGCTAACCCGGCAGGCCATACATAGAGCTCCCGAACGGGCCGATAACGCTTGCCCTCCAGTTCAATGGTTTCCAGTTGGTTGATGCTTTGGTAGATCAGTTCCAGCTCTGGCAGGCTGCGAGCCCTGAAATAGCGCCCGCCGGTCTGCTCGGCAATTCGGCTGAGCAGCGCTTCGTCAAGATCGCGGGAAGGATTGATCCGGCGAGACCCCAACAAACCCCGCTGCAGCATGGATTCCGCACCAATTCCAATGGTGTAAAAGCGGACACCGGCTGCCTTGGCAATTTCAGTGGCTTTATCCGGTGTTACTTCCCCGGCGGTGTTGGCGCCATCGGTCAGCAGGATAACAACCCTCTGCTCCTGGGGGCGGTCACGGAGCCGTTTCACTGCCAGACCCATGGCGTCTCCGATCGCCGTTGCGCGTCCTGCCATGCCGATGCCGGCCTCATTGAGCAAGATCTGGATGGTTTTATGATCAAACGAGAGCGGTGCCTGGATATACGGCTGAGAGCCGAACAGCAACAGCCCCAGGCGATCGCCGGAACGTTGTTCAATAAACTCTGATACCACCCGTTTTACTGCTTGCAGTCGGTTAATGCCTTGGCCATTGAAGACCATATCCTGCTCATCCATGCTGGGCGAAATATCGACCGCCAGCAGCAGATCCCGGCCAGTGACGGGCACATCAACGGCTTCACCCACATGTTGTGGCCGCGCCAGGGCAACCACCAGCAACAGCCAGGCGATCACTAACAGCACTGTTTGCCATCTGGGTACTGCATTGCCTGACTTGCTCACGCCAGGCAGGTCCTGCAGCCAGTGTCCGATAGGTATCACAGGTGCCTCCACCCGGGCGCTGGTCCGGCGCCTGAATCCGATCAGAAGGGGCAGCAGGGCAAGCAGCAAAAGCCAGGGATAAGCGAGGTTCAGCATCGTTGCGCCTCAAGCCAGCGCCGTGCCGCGGACACAGTTTGATGGGGATCGCTGTCAGGGTTGGGTCGCCAGCTACCCTCGACCAGCGAACGAAACACCGCCTGGTCGTCGGTTGCGCGCCTGGGTGCGGTTTCAGTCAGAAACCGCACCCAGGCCTCCCCCGACAGGCTCTCCGGCCGCTGCTGAGGAAACCTTACCCGCGCTGCCCGTTTCAGTAGTCGGTTCAAGTCGTTGAACCATCCTGGGCCGTGGTTTTTCGCAGCCGCAAGTTCGGTCAGCTCGGCAAGTGCGGTTTTTAGCCAGCGGTTGCGACGACGTTTGCGATAGAGCGCCAAAGCTACCCAGACAATCAAACCAATCATCAGCGCAAGCAAAATCCACCAGCCGGGTGCCGGCGGCCAGAAGCCTCCGGGTTCGGGCAAGTGAATATCGCGCAATGCGCTGAGAGGGTCCTGTTCCATTTCGTTCATTCCGGTTATCCGATCCGCCCGCGGGGGCCTAGAATCAGTCTTAAACTCTGGGCGGGATCGTCTGATGTACTGACGACCTGATCAATCACCCCGGCCATTCTGAAACATCGTTCTATTGTTTGTTCATGAGCCTTTACCCTGGCACCGAAGGCTTCCTGGAAGCGGCGATCTGCGCCATTGAACCATACCGGACCATCCGGTCCCGCTACAGCAAACTGACCGCTGGCCGGTAGCTTTTGTTCCAGCGGATCGACAATTCTCAAGGCGCTTACGGTATTGTGCCGGGCGAGAGCTCCCAGCAAACCTGAGGTTTCATCCGTCAGCGACAGAAAATCACTAAGGACGAATATCCGGCTGCCGGTATGGGCGACCCGGCGAGCTTCCTGCAGTGCCACATCCAGGCTTCGGGATTGTTGGCTCTGGATACTCGCCCTGAGGTGCGGCGAATGCTGATAACGGGCCAGGGCATCGAGCAGTTGGAGTACGGCCTTCTTGCGCCGGGCCGGGCGCTGAACCAGGAAACCTTGCTCCGAGAATACAATTCCGCCCACCTGATCACCGGCCCACAGCGACAGCCAGGCGAGGATGCCCGCCAGTTGGGCACAGCGGACCTGTTTATAGGCGCCCTGGCTGCCAAAAAATAGCGTTGGCCCGAGATCACAGATCAGCAGCACCGGCCGCTCACGCTCTTCTTCATAAAGCTTCGTATGCGGGCTCTGACGGCGGGCGGTAACGCGCCAGTCAATACTCCGTATGTCGTCGCCGGGTTGATACAGGCGCACTTCGGCAAACGCCATACCGCGGCCACGTTGGGGCGACCGCTGCAGACCGGCCTGTCGGGTACGGACCGGCCGGGCGCCGGGCAGTCGCAGCGCTCGGGCGTCGGCTTGCAAGCGGATCAATCCGGGCAGGCCGATCTGGATCGCAGTGTCATCAGGTTCCATCATGGGGTCAGATCAGCCTCAAGCGGACACCGGTACGCAATCGATCAGCCGCTGAATGATCGCATCGGGTGTCATGCCTTCGGCTTCCGCTTCAAAGGTCAGCAGTAACCGGTGCCGGAGCACGTCAAAAGCGATAGCTCGCACATCATCGGGACTCACAAAGTCGCGGCCGTCCAGCCAGGCCATAGCTCTGGCGCAGCGATCCAGCGCAATGGTGCCGCGGGGGCTGGCACCGAAAGCCATCCAGCGGCCCAGTTCCGGGTCCAGTTTGCCGGCATCCCGGCTGGCTAATACCAGGGCCAGTAAATACTCTTCGACGGGCTCTGCCATGTAAATTTCACTGATTGCCTGGCGGGCCTGAAAAACCTGTTCCGCGGTGATTTTGACGGCGGCCTCAACCTGGCCTTGCCGGTAGTCCTGACGAGCCAGGTGAAGAATGTCACGTTCAGCGCCGGCGGAAGGATAACCGATAGTGACATGCATCAGAAAGCGGTCAAGTTGGGCTTCCGGCAACGGGTAGGTGCCTTCCTGCTCAATGGGGTTCTGGGTCGCCATTACCATGAACAGACGGTCGAGGGGAAAGGTCCGCATCCCGACACTGACCTGGCGCTCACCCATGGCTTCCAGCAGGGCGGACTGAACTTTGGCAGGTGCCCGGTTGATTTCATCCGCCAGTACCAGATTGTGGAAAATCGGACCTTTCTGAAAATCGAACTGACCGGTTTCCGGGCGATAGATCTCGCTGCCGGTAACGTCGGAGGGTAACAGGTCGGGGGTAAACTGGATTCGGTGAAAGTCTCCTTCCAGATGATCTGCAAGGGCTTTGACAGCGGTGGTTTTTGCCAGGCCCGGTGCACCTTCAACCAACAGGTGGCCGTCGGCCAGCAAGGCAATCAGTAAACGCTCAACCAGTTTTTCCTGACCAATTATCCGTTTCGCTAACAGAGCTTTTAGTTGACCAAACGTATGCTGTAGGGACATTGGCGGATACTGCTCCTGAATGGGGTTCTGTTGTAAGTAATTACCGACCCAGTTTTTGTGTCAGAGGGACAAAAATCAAGGGTTTGACTATGCTTGTCTGTTAGTACCTGCGTTTAGCGCAGTCAATGTAACTTGAACGAAGACTCATAGGGCCTGCGGCGACCGGATTATTTGCCCAGTCTGACTGATTATTACGATTACTTCACACACATCGAGGGTGACTATGAATGCGCTGACAGTGGCCAGCAAGGATCAGTTTTTCGAGCAACTGGCGGAGGCGTTTGGCCAGAAAATCGAAAAAACGGAAGCCAGGAAAATCAGCGATTTTGCGGTGCAGCATTTTACTCATTTACCCCTGGACGAACTCATGAGTCGCCGCTTTTCGGATCTCTATGGTTCAGTATTGGCAGCCTGGCAGTTCATCCAGAAGCGCCGGACGGATGAAACGCCAGTCTCCGTGTTTAATGCCGACCTGGAAAGCGACGGCTGGCAGTCGACCCATTCGGTTATCTTTATTCTGCATCCGGATATCCCTTTTCTGATCGACTCAATCCGTATCGCCATCAATCATATGGAGATTGGCACCCACACCATTTTCCACTCGATTCTGCCGATTGAGCGGGATCGCTCCGGCAAGCTCAAGAAGTTGTATGCCGCCGACAGCAAGTCTGCCAAAGCGTCTCCTGAGGCGTTGATTGTGATGGAAATCGACCGCCATAATGACAGCAAGGATCTCAAACACCTTGAGGAGGTACTCCAGGAAGTACTCCATGAGGTTCGGATAGCGGTGGCGGATTTCCCGGTTATGAAGGGCAAAGCCGCGGATATCGTCAAGGAGCTGAATGAGTCCAAGGCTAAAATCAGTGAAGAAGATGTCGCCGAAGCGCTCAAGTTTGTAGGCTGGCTGCGGGAGGACAACTTTACCTTTCTGGGGTACGACGAATACGATTTCGTGAAAGCCAAGCAGGGCATTGTGGTGCGGCGGGTTGCCGGTTCTGAGTTGGGTATCCTTCGGGTCAACAACGAACGGCCTGACAAAGTCCGGCTGGATGAGCTGCCCAAGCGCACACGGCAGGAAATGACGCGGACAGATGAAGTGTTCATCTTTGCTAAATCTGCACAACGCTCCCGTGTGCACAGGCCTGCTTATCCGGATTACATTGCCGTCAAAAAATTCAATGATACAGGGGAAGTTGTCGGCGAGCGGAGGTTTCTGGGCCTT
>JBBQMX010000178.1:0-5197 GCA_038329375.1 Pseudomonadales bacterium
GTCGCCACCATCGCGTTCGGCATGGGTATCGACAAGCCCGACGTGCGGTTTGTGGCCCATATGGATTTGCCCAAAAGTCTGGAAGCTTACTACCAGGAAACCGGGCGGGCCGGCCGGGACGGCAATCCTTCCACCGCCTGGATGGTCTACGGCCTGCAGGATGTGATCAAGCTTCGGCAAATGCTGGAAGGCTCCGCGGGCAACGATCATTTCAAAAGAGTTGAGCGCCAGAAGCTGGATGCCATGCTGGGATTGTGTGAAATAACAACCTGCCGCCGGCAGGCCCTGCTTCGCTATTTCGGGGACAAGCAGGAAACCCCTTGTGGCAATTGCGATACCTGTCTGGTGCCGCCGGAAACCTGGGATGGCACGGTTGCGGTGCAGAAAGCCCTGTCCTGCGTGTTTCGTACCGGTCAACGATTTGGCGTTGCTTATCTGATTGATGTGCTCAGGGGGGTGGAAAATGACCGGATTCTTCAGGCTGGCCACCATGCCGTTTCCACCTTCGGCATTGGTTCAGAGCTCAGCTCAGCGGAATGGAAATCGGTCTTTCGTCAGCTCGTTGCCAATGGCCACCTGCGCGCCGACCCGGATGGCTACGGCGCACTGCAGTTAACGGAATCCTGTCGGCCATTGTTAAAAGGCGAGCAGACCGTGAATTTGCGTAAGGATCCGGTAGTCAAGAGCCGGACAGTTGCCGGTGCTGGCAGTAAGGTGAAAGATCAGATTACCGACCATGTGGGCTGGGAAGCTCTCAGGGCTTGCCGAAAAGCACTGGCGGAACAGCAAGGCGTGCCGCCTTACGTAATTTTCCACGATACAACGTTGTTTGAAATTCTGGAGCGCCGCCCGCAGTCACTTGACGAGTTGGCCGGTGTAAGCGGCGTCGGTGCTGCCAAGCTGGAGCGCTACGGTGAAGCCTTCCTCAAAACCCTCGCCGCTTTGGATGTCGCCATCACCCAGGCAGGCTGAAAGGCTTTTTAACGTACCCGGTGATTCGCAGTTGCTCCAATGACTTTTCCCATCAATGCCATTATCCTCTGCCTCTGAGTAATGGAAATTTTTTGAAATCGCTTTGGAATGCTATCCCGTATTTATCACTAATATTGAGATAAATTGCCGCATTTGTTCAGTATTTAACATTTTAAATAGGGTTTTCGAAGCCAAGTCTATTAGACTTATATGATTTTCGAGCGATCAAAAGTAGTGGGTTGCCTGGTACACGACCGCCAAGATCAGCATCTCCGGATCAGCCAGGGTACACACTAGCCTGACATTGGCATTCTCAGGGCAAATGACATTAAGGAGCCTCTGATTAACTCCTGGATCGCCTCTGGCTTTCAGAGCGATTCACAATCAAGGCGCGACTTTGCAGTAATGTCTGGACCTTGCAAAAAGTCGCAACGCGGAGTGTGGATTGCTCTGAAAGCCCCGTGGGGCGCGCTCTGAAGGCTGCATCTGCGGCGTTGCGACTCTTGCCAAGGGCTACGGCCATTAGCGGCGAGTCGCGCCTTGCATCTACAGCCTTCAGAGCGCGCAGAGGCGATTCAGGAGTTAATCAGAGGCTCCTTAAAGTAATTGACCACCCCCGCTTTGAAATACTGTTTCAGATGCTCCCAAACCCCTATCTGAGAGGTGACTCCAGTCCTACTGCAAGACGGGCGCTGGAATCTTTGCGCCAACGCATTGAAGGGCCGCTCAACGCTGACAATTAGCTTCTTCTATACCTTGAAACGCTCCACATTCTGGGTAAGGGCTTTACCCACAGATTCAATCTGGCCACTATATACATCGTTCTCGCTGGCAGCAGCAGCGGCCTCCTGACCTTGATCCGCAATTCGGGTGATCGATGAGTTCAACTCTTCCGAGACTGAGGTCTGCTCTTCAGAGGCGGTTGCGATCTGAGTGGTCATTTCACTTATGGATTTTATGGCGGTGGCAATCCTGTCCAGTGCTTCCATGGCATCCTGAGCTTTTTCCATGCTGACGTTGGATACCGCTGTTGAAGCTTGCATGACCTGAACGGCATCGCCCGCGCCTTTTTGCAGCAGCGCGATCATGGTGTTGATTTCTTCAGTACTGTCCTGGGTGCGACGGGCAAGATTACGCACCTCATCGGCAACTACGGCGAAGCCCCTGCCCGCGTCTCCGGCCCGCGCGGCTTCAATCGCAGCATTGAGGGCCAGCAGGTTGGTTTGATCAGCGATGCTCTTTATTACCTCCAATACACCGGTAATGGAAGTTACATCACTGCCAAGCTTATCGATGACGGCCGTAGCCGCGGTTATTTCCCCAGACAGGCGCTTCACGGCATCTCTGGAATCTTTCACAGTATCCAGGGACTGTCGGGATTCCTCATCCGCAGTATTGGCCGCATCGGCCGTTTGTTGGGCACTCTGGGCAATTTCGCTGGCGGCGGCAGACATCTCATTGATGGCGGTGGCTATCATGTCGATTTCTGATTGCTGGCTCTGAACGCTGCTTCGACTCGCACTCGATGTCATTCTGAGGGACACGACGTTGCCTCCCAGCTCAGAGGCCCCTCGCTGAACGTCCCAGACTACCGTCTGAATATTTTCGACAAAGCTGTTAAAGCTGCGAGCCAGTTCGCCAAATTCGTCATTGCTTTGATCGTCAAGTCGCCGGGTAAGGTCGGCGTCACCGCTGGCAATATCGGCCATGGCGACCTTCAGCCCCCTGACCGGCGTCATCAGAACCCGAATCATAAAATGAAGGGCCAGCAGGGTTATGATCAAAGCGACCACAGCAACGATGGCGCCGGTGGCCCTAGCCTTTACGACGGGGCCATTAATCAAGCCTTCGTTGGCAAATGTTGCAAGGTACCAGTCAACCCCTCTTGCGTTCTCGATAGCGTGGAAGCTCACCCGCCAGATGTCGCCCTCAATGTTGAGCATATTGTCGGCGCCGGTCAGATCCGGGCGCTGCCCAACCAGGGCATCTATCGGCTTTCCGACGAGTTCGCGGTTAGGATGATAGAGGACCTTGCCGTCCTGGCCAACGAGCGCAGCATAGCCCGTGCCGCCAAGGGACACCGTTGCCAGAATCTGATCAATGCTGGACAGGGAAATATCGCCCCCGACAACACCCTGGTACATACCCCGTTTAACCGGCGCAAGCGTTGAAATAATCGTCTCATCACTGCCCGCATCCAGGTAAGGTTCGGTAAATGAGGCGCGGTTGAGACTTTTTGCCAGCTTGTACCAGGGTCGGCTGCGAGGATCGAAGTCATCCGGCAGGGTCGCAGCAGAGGCATCGGTTGGCATAAGCATGTAGCCATCGTCCCGGCCGACATAGACATCCTTGAAACCTCCACCCTGGGTGGCTGACTGCAATATGGCCTTAGCATCCTCGTCATCTTCTGCCACTTCAAGTGCCTTGGCCACCCCTTCCGTCATACTGAGGCGCGTGTTGAGCCAGTCTGCAATGCTGGATGTGCTCTGCGCGACGGTGTTGTCAATAAGGGCGTCAATATAGGTATCGGTAGTCTCGGTCAGGCGATAATCACCGATGATCGCGTAAACCCCCATTACAAGAATCAATAACACGCCGACTGTAAAGAGCAGCTTCTGACCAAACGAAAGGCTTTTCATTCAAGGACCTCTTTATCCAAATACTTTGATGATTCTCGGTGTGTTAGATGTGTAATGGGCGAAAGCCGCTGGTTGTTTGTCGGCCGGGATTGCGAACTCTTTACCTGATTCTGATAAACTGTTGACCATTTACCGCTATTTAAACTATCCGGAGTTTCGCTTCTATGGCTCATGAAGAACTGCACCTGAACCTGAGAAATCTCACGCTGGACGACTACGACCAGCTCAAGATTTTGATGGATAGAATATACAACGACATTGGTGGTGCCTGGCCCAAGGAAACGATAGAAGCCCTGGTTGAGCAATTCCCGGACGGGCAGATTTGTATCGAAGATTCTGGCGAGCTTATTGCGGTCGCTCTCACGGTACTGGTTGGTTATGAGAGGTTCAGTAATCCCCATACCTATGATGACCTTATCCTCAAGAACGAAAAAATATGGCACAACGACAAAGGCGACTCGCTTTACGGACTCGATGTCTTCATTGATCCGGAATATCGTGGCTACCGCCTCGGGCGTCGTTTATACGAAGCCCGTAAAGAGTTGTGCCGTTCGATGAACCTGCGGGCCATTCTGGCAGGTGGCCGTATACCGAGCTATCACAAATATTCTGATCAGTACACGCCGGCCGAATACATCGAGCGGGTTGACAGGAAAGAGATCTACGACCCGATTCTGACCTTCCAGTTGTCCAATGATTTTCAGGTCACCCGGCTGATGCATAAGTATTTGCCAGAAGATGAAAAATCATTAGGTTACGCCACACTCCTCGAGTGGAACAACATACTCTACACGCCACCATCGTCGGTATTAAACGTCAGAAAAACCCAGGTCAGGCTGGGTGCCGTTCAGTGGCAGATGCGTGAATTCGGATCAGTTGAGGAAGTGCTCAAACAGGTCGAGTATTTCGTGGATGCCCTGTCCGACTACAAGAGTGACTTTGCCCTGTTTCCCGAGTTCTTCAACGCTCCGCTAATGGGTCTGACGGATCAGATGGACCAGACCCGAGCCATCCGGTTTTTGGCGGGGTTCACCCAGCAGTTCCGGGATGAGATGTCGGAAATGGCGGTGAGCTACAACATCAACATCATCACCGGTTCCATGCCGCTGCTGGAAAATGACCGGGTCTACAACGTGTCTTATCTTTGTCACCGGGATGGTCGCGTTGATGAACAGCGCAAAATCCACATCACCCCCCACGAACGTCGGGACTGGGTAATAGAAGGCGGTGACAAGTTTAAAGTCTTTGATACCGACGCCGGCCGCGTAGCCATAATGATCTGCTATGACATCGAGTTTCCGGAGCTTGGCCGAATCGCCGCCAGCCAGGAGGTGGACATTATCTGTGTGCCGTTCTGGACTGACACCAAAAACGGTTATTTGAGGGTACGTCACTGCGCCCAGGCCAGAGCCATTGAGAACGAATGCTACGTGGTGATCACCGGCAGTGTTGGCAACCTGCCAAAAGTTGAAAATCTCGACGTCCAATACGCGCAATCGTCCGTATTTTCACCCTCGGATTTCGCGTTCCCTCATGATGCCGTGATGGCGGAAACGACCCCTAATACCGAGATGATCATGTTCTCG
>JBBQMX010000179.1:0-5193 GCA_038329375.1 Pseudomonadales bacterium
TCTACCGCATGCGGATGTACGATGTGGTCACCAACCAGAAGAAAGACGAAACCTTCAAAGACTCGGATATGTTGAATCTGGCGGACCTGATCCGGAGGCCGGTAACGTTTTCTTACGCCGACGGCAACGAATGTGTCTTCATGGATAGCGAAGACTACACGCCCTACAGCCTGAACCGGGAGGCTATCGAAGACGAACTGTTGTTTGTCAGCGAAGATACCCAGGGGCTGCAGGTGATTCTCGTGAGTGAGGCACCGGTAGCGCTGGATTTGCCACCAACCGTTGACCTTGAAATTCTGGAAACCGACCCTTCGGTCAAAGGGGGTTCGGCAACGGCCCGGACAAAACCGGCCAGGCTCTCAACGGGTCTGATTGTGCAGGTGCCAGAGCACATTTCCACCGGTGACCGGATTCGGGTCAACGTGGATGAGCGTCGGTTTTTGGGTCGAGCCTGATTTCATAGGGCAATTCCGGGGCTTTCGGCCTGGAGCAAACCTTTGTTAGAGTAATACAACTCCGCGATAAAGTTGGTACGCGTTGATCAACCGAACTGGAGGACTGTATGACACAGGTAAGCGCAAGTGGTGCAGGCGGCACAGCCCGACTACACCGTATGGTGATGGAAGATCACATCTGTCCCTTTGGTCTCAAAAGCAAAGACCTTCTCGAGCGCAAAGGCTTCGAGGTTGAGGACCATCATCTGACCTCGCGTGAGGAGACAGATGCCTTCAAAGAAAAGCACGGAGTGGATACTACCCCGCAGGCGTTTATTGGTGGCGAGCGCGTCGGAGGCTATGACGAGCTACGGGAATATTTTGGGCTCGAGTCCCCGAATCAAGGCGAGACCACGTACCAGCCGGTAATCATGCTGTTTGCCACAGCGTTTCTGATGGGGCTTGCGGTCAGCTGGGCGGTCTCCGGAACCTTGCTCACCGCGAGAATGCCGGAATATTTCGTGGCCATCGCGATGACGTTGCTGGGTTTGCAGAAGCTCAAGGATGTCGAGAGCTTCAGCACCATGTTCCTCAACTACGATCTTCTGGCCCAGCGCCATGTACGCTATGGCTATGTCTACCCCTACGCTGAAACTCTGGCGGGGCTATTGATGGTGGCGGGTGCCCTGGTATGGTTTGCGGCACCATTGGCGCTGTTTATCGGTACTGTGGGTACCGTCTCGGTGTTCAAAGCAGTCTATATCGACAAGCGTGAGCTCAAGTGCGCCTGTGTCGGCGGAGACAGCAACGTGCCGCTGGGATTTGTGTCCCTCACCGAAAATCTCATCATGGTGGGGATGGGTATCTGGATGCCTTTACGCATGTATTTTCTCTGAGAGGGAAGGGGCTTCCCAGCCCCCCTTTGGAGACCTACCGGTCTTTATCTTCCGCCTTTTCTTCCGCTTCAACTTCCGCTTTCCGCTTGAGGACCTTTTTCATCTTTTCTGGTGAAATCCGCATGGCACTGCCACTGTCCCTAAGCATAAACAGACTGCCAAGGACCAAGGCAAAGGCAAAAATAATGAAGACCCATCCAATGAGTGGCATCTGCGTGGCTCCCTTATTACGCTGGTTTCCTTTATCGTGGACCTAACGGACTCAGGTCACAACCAGATTCTAGGACAGCAACCTATGTCTTTTTCCCGAATTTATAAGCATGCCGTTGCCCGCAAGGGCGGTGAAGCGGAGTTACGTTCGCTTCTGCCCCCTGTGGCAGATCGCGGAGCGCTGGACGCAATAGGGGACGATCGATACCTGTCGGAGGTGACCCGCTGCGTATTCAAGGCAGGCTTTGTCTGGCGGGTGATTGAGAACAAATGGCCCGGTTTTGAGGCGGCATTTGATGGCTTTGTCCCGATATACTGGCAGCAAGTGCCGGTGGAGGTGCTGGAGCATCTGGCGCGTGACGAGCGTATTGTGCGAAACCTGCAGAAGATCCGCACCGTCCCTGACAACGCAAGGATGATCGTGGATGCCTCGCAGGAACACGGTGGTTTTGGGGCTTTTCTGAGCAGCTGGCCCTCTGAAGATCAGGCGGGGCTGCTGTTCTGGCTAAAGCACCATGGTGCCCGGCTGGGAGGTGCTACTGCCCAGTATTTTTTGCGCAGGGTTGGCTACGATGGCTTTATTCTGTCATCGGATGTGGTCACGGCCCTACGCCGGGAAGAGGTTCTGGATGCCTCCCCGGGCAGCAAGAAAGCCCTGATACAGGCGCAGCAAGCGTTTAACAACTGGCATCAAGAAACGGGTTTGCCATACAGCCATCTGTCCCGAATTTTATCTTGCACAGTGGGCGACTGACCACTACATCACGATACTGATTGCAAGGTGGACTTTATTGGCGCGATCAAGTTGAAATCAGAAATTGTCAAAAAAGATCTGATTGGCGGAGTTTTGGATGTTGAAACAGCAATCGCTAGAGCAGTATCAGGTAGTTGTTTACCTCGTTGCGATTGGCTGCGGATTGTTTGTCGGCACCACTTTTCCTGGCTCGGTTGGCGCTCTCGAATTCACCTTGTGGCCGCTTCTCGGATTGTTGCTTTATACCACCTTCACGCAGGTTCCCCTGGCTCACCTGGGTGAGGCCTTTAGCGATAGCCGGTTCATGATGGCGGCGGTAGTTGGTAACTTCCTGATATTGCCATTGGTCGTCTGGGCGCTCATACAACTGGCACCTGACATACCGGCGGTGCGCCTGGGCATACTTCTGGTGTTGCTGGTGCCGTGCACGGACTGGTTTATCACCTTCACGCATCTGGGCGGCGGCGACACCCGGCGCGCTATTGCGTTCGCTCCGGTAAGCCTGATCCTGCAGATATTATTGCTGCCAGTGTATATGTGGGCATTCTTTGGCGCAGATTTCGCTACCAGCGTGGCCCAACGGGAGATGCTCCTGGCATTTTTCGGATTGATCGTGTTGCCACTGATGGCTGCCTTTCTGACAGAAAAATGCGTTGAAACTGGCAGGTTGAGCAGACAGTTTCGGAATAGGCTTGCCTGGTTTCCGGTCCCTCTGCTGGCCTTGGTGGTGTTCTCAATTGCCGCTGCTCAGGTCGGTATTGTTATGGAATCCGTTGGTTTGATAAGTCCACTGCTGTTGATTTTTATTGCATTTTTAGTGATTGCGGGGCTGCTGGCACGTGGGCTTGCCAGATTGTTCCGGCTGCCAGGTGTTCAGGGGCGGGTGCTGGCGTTCAGTCTGGGAACCCGAAATTCGTTTGTCGTGCTGCCACTGGCCCTCGCGTTGCCCGCATCATTTGATCTCGCCGCTGTGGTGGTTGTATTCCAGTCGCTGGTGGAGCTCGTCGGCATGGCGGTGTATTTATGGTGGGTGCCGAAGAAGCTGTTTCCGATTCCCGGTGCTTAACTCTTATCCCCCGATTCCTCTCGCAAGCTGGATTCCAGTGTCTTGGTGTCCGTTATGTCTACCATCGTCATTACCGCGCCATCAATGACGTTGTCGAGGCGGCGGTATGGCATGATTTTTATGGAGAACCAGCGGCCTTCATTGGTGGCAATCTGTTTTTCGCTGACCATCAATGTGTCGAGGGTTTCGCGGGCGTCGTTTTCAAGCTCCGGATATTGCAGAGTGGTGGTGAGTTCCCTGAGCGGGCGGCCCACATCACCCTCGCGTAGGCTGATGATCCTGGCGGCTCTAGCTGTGTAACGGCGCACGTTGAGGCTTTGGTCCAGGAACAGAATAGCGATTTCGATGCTGTTGAGCACATTCTGCATATCGCTGTGTGCCTGCGCGAGATCGTCCAGTTTGGTGTGCATTTCCGCGTTGATGGTCTGCAACTCTTCATTCATCGACTGCATTTCTTCTTGGGAGGTCGTCAGCTCCTCATTCGCAGACTGAAGCTCTTCGTTGGTGGCCTGCAACTCTTCGTTGGAGGTCTGAAGCTCTTCCCGGGTTAATCGGCCTTCCTCCCTGAGCCGGTCGATTTCCTGCTGGTAGTAAAGCACATCTGCGGCACGGTTAGTTTCGGCGGAGGAAGCACTTTTTGAGCGGTTTGGCCGGGCCGTTGCGACGGTGTCCCTGAACACGACCATTATCATTTCGTGCATGACGGTTTGCTCATGCAGCGCGTGTACTGTGACGTCTACGGGCTGTACGCCGGTTCCGGTCTGCACTTCCAGACCTTGCAGTACCAGGGGTTCAGGCAGCGAAGCCGCCTGCTTCAACGCGGAGAAAAGGGGGACCCGCAGCCCTTCCCTGGCCATCGCATGGATGTTCCAGTTGGCTTTACCGGCCGCCAGTTCCAGATACTTGCCCGTTCGTCCGCTGATGTAAACGATGTCGCCGTTGCGGTCCAGAACGACAGCCGCCGGTGAGTAGACCTGCAGCAGAAGATTGTCCGCTGCGGTTTGGAGGTTGTCAGCGGTATCTGGTGGAACCGTGGGCGTCGGCATCGGCTGCTCTCTGGGAAGGGTGGAAAAGGGCGGATATGACTTTAACCGGACGTTGGAGCCGCTGATGGACTCATGTTCCAGTCGTTGGTAAATGCGCAATTTTTTTTCTAGTGGTGAGAACAGATTGGTCAATCTGCCCACCGTTTCCGAGTTACCCAGCACAAGTAACCCTGGCTGCCGGAGGCAGTGGTGAAACAGCGGCAGAAGCCGGCGCTGGAGCATAGGGTCGAAGTAGATCAGCAGGTTGCGGCAGCAGATAAGGTCAAGTGTGGTAAAAGGCGGCTCCAGAATCACGTCGTGCAGGGTGAACAGCACTTTGTCACGCAGCACCTGACGCACTTTATAGACATTGTCATGCCTGGTAAAAAAACGCGCCAGCCGTTGTTCTGAAATGTGTTCCTCTATGCCGGTCGAATACCTCCCCCTCCGCGCCGTAGCGATGGCTGCGGGGCTCAGGTCGGAAGCGAAAATCTTGAAGGTGATGGGCTGGTCCGGCGCCAGTCGCTCCAGTGCTTCAGTGAAAACCATTGCCAGCGAGTAGGCTTCTTCACCAGTTGAACAACCCACTACCCAGGCCCGATGCGTTTGATTGGATGGCGAGGCGGTAAGCATGTCGGGCAGGGCATGATCAGCCAGGTGTTGCCATATTTCCGGGTCCCGGAAAAACTGGGTAACGCCGATCAGCAACTCGTTGAACAGAAGTTGGACCTCCTGACTGTTTGCTTGTAAATAGTCGGTATAAGTCGGTAATCCAGTAATGCCATGAATAGCCATACGACGCTCAATT
>JBBQMX010000180.1:0-5181 GCA_038329375.1 Pseudomonadales bacterium
ATCTGGCAAGTAGCCGTATTGACGACGCACGTAAGAGCCAGGCCAGGCTCAGTAAAATGGGCACTACCGTCGTACTGTCCTGGCTGCAGGAAGACACCGCCTGGGTTGCCCATCTCGGTGATTCACGGGCTTATCTTCTCCGCGATGACGAACTCAGCCAGAAAACCCGCGATGACACCGTCGCCCAGAATATGGTGGATGATGGCTCCATCAAACCCGAAGAGGTCTCCCGGGTGCCGTTCCGAAACGTGTTAACCCGAGCACTGGGGTCCTCAACCGACATCGCCGCGACGGTCAATACCTTCAAGCTGTTTCCGGGTGATCACCTGATCCTTTGCTCGGACGGTCTGACCGATGCCCTCCCCGACCATGAGTGGCCTGCAATAATGGCTCGGGAAAAAGATATTGAGGCTCGGGCTCAGGCACTGGTGGACGCCAGCCTGAAGAATCAGGCGGCCGACAATGTTTCCCTCATTATGATCCAGTTTGGCTAAACCAAGGAGTATGTTATGGCGGTTCTTTCACAGCTGGTGGACAACGTAGTGGTCAGCACCTTTGAATTGACGGGCCCTCTGGTTCAGATCGGGCGCCGGGGGAGTTGTGATCTTCGCATTGACGAGATCTCCGTCAGCGGCCAGCACGCGATGATCGAAGTCGAACAGAACGCCTATCTTGAAGGCGCTATCGACTACTACATCACCGATACCAACAGCACCAACGGGACGTTCATCAACGATGTACGTCTCACCGACCGACAAAGGCTCAACAGTAACGATATGGTCCGCATCGGATGGAACCTGTTCCGGTTTCTGGATGAAGATGAAAACAGCCTGGAAAAAACCGCCTACATTCTCGAAGACTAGCTTATTCGCGCCGGACCAATGTGGCTCCGGTCAACCGGCCCCGTGAAAACCGGGCGTTAACCCAGAGCGAGAAGATAATCACAGCGCCGCCCAGGCCCAGCCGCAGCAAGTCGGCATCCCGGTTCCAGATCAACAGATTGACCAGCAACCCGGCGGGCACCAGTGCATTGTTCATGACGGCCAGAGTACCGGCGTCCACAAGACAGGCGCCCCGGTTCCACAAAAACAGCCCCAGCCCTGATGCCGCCAGCCCCAACCAGGTCAGCACGCCCCATTGCACCGGGGTGGATGGTAACCGGCTGGCATCACCAAAAATCAGGAACGATGGCAACGCAATCGCAAGGGCACCGGCATAGAAGTACCCGAAAAACCGGTATAGCGGCACGTCAGTGGGATAGCGTTTGATGAGGTGTTTATAGCCCACCTGTCCGGCGGCAAATGTGACGTTTGCCACCTGCAGCAACAAAAACCCGGTGATGAAGCCCGCGCTCAGGCCGTCGTAGCGGATAATACCTGCGCCCAGGGTAGCCAGACCGGCAGCCACCAGAGCGATGGGCGAGAACCGGTGGTTCAGCAGGTCGTCAATCAGGGTTACGTAGAGCGGCGTGAAAATGGTAAACAACAATACCTCAGGTACCGAGAGATAGCTGAATGATCGGTACAGGCAAAGATAGGTGATGCCAAACTGCAGCGCCCCGACCACCGTGACACCCAGTTTCAGCTCCTGGCGCACCCCCCGCCAGCGGGTTAACGGCAGGAACGCCAGCCCGGCCAGAACCACCCGGCTGAGCACGGCAAAGTCGCTGTCTACCTGCCCGGCCAGAAACACGCCGATCAAGCTGAAGGAAAACGCCCAGAGAATTGTGACAAAAACCAGAAGTGCCATAACCTACCCCATGTAAACCGGCCGCAGAGTATACGTTATCAACCGCCCAAGCCGTATACTTGTGGCTCAACTGACAAATCCTGGAGACAGTTATTCGTCGCCGTCGCCCCAAAAAGATTCAGTCTTTTACAACGCGCTACGTAACGCCGGTCATCTTTATTTCTCTGATGACTTGGCTGGTAGGCGGCTTTGCCATCGTGGTGCCGGCTCCGCCTTTACGGCAGGACAACGTCTGCGAAATTTTCCGGGAACAACCAACCTGGTATGACCACGCGGCCAGTTCGAGGGATCGCTGGGGAACCCCCATTGCCGTTCAGATGGCGTTTGTGCATTACGAGTCGTCTTTCCGTAGCCATATCCGGCCACCCCGGAGCCAGCTGTTCGGGTTTATTCCATGGGCACGGCCTTCAACCGCCTACGGCTACGCCCAGGCTCTGGACCCGACCTGGGGTGATTATATGGCCGAAGCCGGCAGTGTCTTCGCCACCCGTGATCAGATGAAGCATGCCCTCGACTTTATCGGCTGGTACAATCGCAAAACCCATGAACAACTGGGCATACCGCTGGATAAGGCGGACCACCTTTATTTCGCTTATCATGAAGGCAGGACGGGCTATCGCCGCGGATACCACAACCAAAAACCCGCGCTACTGAGAATTGCGAACAACGTCGCCGCCAGAACCACTGCGTACCAATCCCAGCTGGCGTCCTGCGAGGCCGAATTTCGATGCCGCCGGTTTTATGAGTTTGGGCCTTTCTGCGGTTCCAGGCCAGATCCGTCATCGCCAATCCTCTTGTCGCCATGAAAAACCTTACGTTCTCATCCCATTACGCACGTTCCATTCTTTACGGGCTGGAGCAAACCGGGGCGTCCACTGATGAGTTGCTGATTCTCCGGGGCATCGACCCCGCGGTTATTCGACAACCCAGGGCGCGGGTGCCCACCGACCAGTTTATACGGTTGTTCCGCCTGGTCTGGAGTGTGCTGGACGATGAATTCATGGGCCGAACCAGCCGTCCGTGCAAGGTCGGGCACTTTCATCTGATGGGATCGCTGGTGGTCCGTTGTGACAATCTGGAAGAGGTAATCCGGCAAAGCATCCGATGTTATCGTCTGTTCTCGGACGACATTATTATCGAGCTCAATCTGGAAGGAGAAGAAGCGGAACTGCGCATGACCCACCACCGCCCGGAACTGGACCCGGACAGTTTTCTGGTCGAATGGTTGCTGCTGGTCTGGCACCGGTTAATCGGCTGGCTGATCGGTAGAAAAATCGTCCTTAGCCACGCCACGTTTCAGCACCCGTTGCCCGGGCATTTTGATGAATACCGCTTTGTGTTCCCCTGCCGGTGTACATTCGGGCAGGACTACAATAGCCTGTTTTTCAGCAAGAACTACCTCGCCATGCCGGTCACCCGCAGCCCGGCGGAGCTGGATGCTTTCATCCTCAGTTCCCCCCGCAATCTGTTGATCTGGACCGATGATGACGACAGCCTTACCACCCAGGTAAGACGACTGCTGGAAGAAACGGATACGACGGGCCTTCCGAATCTGGACTGGGTTGCAGAACAACTCCATATGACCACTTACACCCTGGGCAGGAAACTCAAATCTGAGGGCAGCTCCTACCAGAAAATCAAAGACAACCTCCGGCGTGACCAGGCCGTTATCATGCTGTCGCGGCAAAATCTGAGCATCACCGAGATATCAACTCAACTCGGCTTTGCCGAACCTGGTGCATTCTCCCGAGCGTTCAAGCACTGGACCGGACTTAGCCCCCTGGCCTACCGCAAGCAGGACCAGTGAGAATTCGCGGCCTTCAACCGCGAAATGCTGCGTCAGATCAGTTCTATCGCCACGGCCGTGCCTTCTCCACCGCCAATGCACAGTGACGCCACGCCCCGCTTGAGGCCCCGTTGTTTCAGGGCATTGATCAGGGTGACCAATATCCGCGAGCCTGATGAACCGATGGGGTGTCCCAGCGCACAGGCGCCACCATGGACATTCACTTTGGTAGCATCGAGTCCAAGCTCCTGAATGGCCAGCAGGGTCACCACGGCGAAGGCTTCGTTGATCTCATACAGATCAACGTCGCTCTGGCTCCAGCCAGCCTTATCAAGCACTTTCTGGATTGCCCCAATCGGCGCCAGGGTGAACTCGGCGGGTAACCGGGCGTGGGTAGCATGGGCGACAATCCGCGCCTGGGGCGTCAGGCCCCGGGAAACCGCCGCTGCTTCCGTTGTCAGCACCAATGCAGAGCCGCCATCGCTGATGGAGCTGGAATTGGCAGCGGTGACCGTGCCGTCTTTACTGAACGCCGGCTTTAGCTGGGGAATTTTATCCGGCCTGGCATTGCCTGGCTGTTCGTCGGTATCCACAACCGTTTCACCACCACGGCCTGCCACCGTGACAGCTGTGATTTCATCACTGAACCAGCCGTTACGAATGGCGGCCAGGGATTTGTTCAGGGAATCAATGGCAAAGGCGTCCATCGCTTCACGTCCAAGGCTGAAGTTGTCAGCAGTCCGCTGGGCAAAAACTCCCATCAGGCCGCCTTCATAGGCGTCTTCCAGGCCATCAAGAAACATCGAATCCATCACCTGACCATGCCCCATACGCAGGCCGGCCCGGGCTTTGGGTAACAGATAAGGCGCCTGGCTCATGTTTTCCATACCACCGGCAATCATGATGCGGTTGGTGCCAGCCTTGATCTGATCGTGGGCCATGATGACGGCCTGCATGCCGGAACCACACATCTTGTTGACGGTGGTACAACCCGAAGAATCCGGAATACCAGCGGCGCGGGAGGCCTGTCGCGCTGGCGCCTGGCCGAGCCCGGCCGGTAACACACAGCCCATAATCACTTCATCAATATCAGCAGGTGTCAGCCCGGCGCGTTCAATGGCGGCCTTGATAGAAATAGCGCCCAGGTCCGGTGAGCGCACTAAGCTCAGGGCGCCCATCATGCCGCCCATGGGGGTACGGGCCGAGCCCGCAATCACTACGTTATTGTCTGACATATTCTTACCTCGATAAGTTGAACGGCCCGTTCACGCCCGGCCCAGAAGCGAGCGCGCGATGACCTCTTTCATTACTTCGGATGTGCCGCCGTATATTCGCTGTACCCTGGCATCCATAAAGGCGCGGGAAATCGGATACTCGGTGGTGTAACCATATCCACCGAACAATTGCAGGCAGCCATCGGCAACCCGGCACTGCATTTCCGTGGCGCTATACTTGGCCATGGAAGCCGTTGCCGCATCCAGTTCTCACCGTTCGTACTCGGCGATGCACTGGTCGGTAAACGCCTTGTTGATGCGGTAGTCGGTTTCCATTTCGGCAATCTGAAAACGGGTATTCTGGAACTGCTTGAGCTTTTGCCCGAACAGCACACGTTCATCGACGTAGGTCAGCGTCAGATCCAGCGAGCC
>JBBQMX010000181.1:0-5174 GCA_038329375.1 Pseudomonadales bacterium
AGTGGAAATGATCACCCCCCGTTCGCCGTCCGCATTCGGTTCCCGCTGGGCCATATCCGCAGCCGCGAGCCGCATGATATTGAAGGTGCCAACCAGGTTGACCTGAATTACTTTGTTAAAGCTCTCCAGGGGCATGACACCTTCCCGCCCCAGAATCTTTGCGGCAGGCGCAATGCCCGCACAGTTTACTGCTATGCCGCAAAGGCCATGGGCTTCACGGGCTTTTGCCATAGCGGCCTCGGCGCTCTCGGCAGAGGAAACATCGCAATGTACAAAAATGCCACCAATGTCACGGGCAACCGCTTCACCCTGCTCTTGCTGCACATCGAATATCGCTACCTTGCAGCCTGCTGCAGCCAGCGCACGGGCTGAGCCTTCGCCCAGGCCAGAAGCACCACCGGTCACTATTGCGGCAACGTCTTTGAAATCCATACTGTTCTCCTTTTTGCTTAACAAGGGCCTGACAGGTCCACCCTAAAAGGCGCCAGTCAGGAAAACTATAAACTCGGATAACACCAGTGTGGCCCAGTGTGAGCTCTGGCGCCATGACATAAACAGGCAGGAAATTTGTTAAAAACTGCCATTCCTGGAAGGTGCCAGATAATGACGTCGGGCCTCAACAGGCATGTTAGCAAGCTGCCTGTCTACCAGCGCTTGCATGCCCCGCTGCAGAGGGCCGAGATCCAGCTCGGGGTGAGTGAGGTGTAGCAGGTGACTTATAGCTTCTGCGGTTGAGACGCTGTCTTGCCGCGGAGCCTTGCGCACCTTGTAAACAGAAGCGGGCGGAACGTGGAAGTTGTAGCAGGGCAAAGCCTGCAACCAGGGATTGCTTAGCCATATCCGGTTGGCCTTACGCCAGGTGCCGTCGATCACCAACCATTCATGGATGCTGGAAATATCGGCCGTTTCCAATGGCTTGCTGCCAGACGAGGGAAACAGCAAAGCCAGGCCACCCTGGACGGCCCGCTTTCGAAGCTCGTCAAAATCATCGGGGCATTCTCCGACTTCCACTCGCAAATCGGGAAGGCAAGCGCTTGCGACTCTCAACGTGCCTTTGCTGTGCCCTGTTTCACTCGGGTGCTGAAGAGCCCAGAGCGTTGGCGCGCCAGCGATTGGCGCACAAATGTCGCATACGCAAATCCGTTGATGAACCAGGCAATGTGGACACAAACCCTGGCGCATGAAAGCGACCCCCGACTGTTTATGATCTTTACCGTTATGATACGCCCTTTGCGACAACATGCCGTACGCTAGCTCTTATCCTAACAATCCGGTCAGGAGCATCTGGACATTGGATCACCGGGCGGCCGCAGCGGCAAAGTTTCCGAGCGCAGTTGAAATCTTACCCAACACCTCGTCACAGCCTTCAATGTTATGACGCTTCGCCAGATAACCCGGTTCATTATAAGCCAGCCAGACGTCGCCCGCTTCGTCCTGCCAGATCAGCATTTTCTGGGGCAGGTCAATGGCGACACTCTGGCTGCAGAGCATGAGAGGCGTACCGACTTTCGGATTGCCGAAAATAACCACTTCCGTTGGGCGCAACTCAAGACCAGCGCTTCTTGCACCTTTGCTGTGATCAATTCGCTCAAACACTGTCATGCCCTTGCCCTCAAGGACCGATACCAGTTGATCCGCCGTATCGGACACACTGTGTTTGCTTTGCGTCACGATAAGGCCGTTGTCTGCATAAACGCTGGATGCCACAAAAAGCATCGCGACTACGAAAATCTGAAACACACGCATAAGATTCTCCCTGGATAACTGATCAAGATCTGAAGACGATACTACTTTTCAAGAAATTGGTCGCCAAACAACACTATCTGAGCATATTCAGATGAGGCGGACGAAGATGCGCTGGTGGTCGGCGCATTGAAAGTGTAGTGCACCAAAGTGGTTACTCGCAGTCTTTAGCCGCACCAATTTGAGGCAAAACCATCTTCGATCCGAACGATAGACGCACACTGCGTAAGGCGCAACCTGCCCAACAATAGGCCTTTTGACGATGTGGCATCGCGTTTGCTTTATATTTAGTGAGGAATCAAATGGCCAGTGGCCATGGGCCAGCTTGATGCAGCCCAGGACTCACACAATGAACACCAATAGACCGCTAGGGTTCCGGTCAGCCAACAGCTGACGCCTGGTCCGAGAGCAGTCGACCTTTTTTGCAAGGTTACACGGCGGGACAAAAGCCCGGGAGGACGATCAAAGGCGCACTCGCCATTTGATTCCTCTTCACCGTTCGCAAAGGAGGTCCACCATGACCCGCACGTTTTATACAACTCTGCTTCTGCTTTGCACACTTGTTTTTACCCCCGTCACTATGGCGAAAGACTCCTTTAACGTCTGCTGGTCCATATACGTCGGCTGGATGCCCTGGGGCTTCGGGGAGGATGCTGGCATTGTGAAGAAATGGGCCGACAAGTACGACATCGAAATCAATGTGGTACAGATCAATGACTACATCGAATCCATCAATCAATACACTGCTGGCCAGTACGATGGCTGCGTGATGACCAACATGGACGCGCTGACCATTCCCGCCGCCGGTGGTGTTGACTCGACAGCGCTGATCGTAGGCGACTTCTCCGATGGTAATGACGGCGTAGTTTTGAAAGGTGTAAGCGACCTTGCTGCCATTGAGGGTCAGCGGGTCAACCTGGTTGAATTGTCTGTCTCCCATTACATGCTGACCCGGGGGCTCGAAACCGTGGGCCTGAGCGAACGTGATCTAACCGTGGTCAACACCTCCGATGCTGACCTGGTCTCCGCCTACAGCAGCAGTGACGTGACTGCCGTCGCTACCTGGAACCCGCTGCTGAGCGAAATCCTGAAAACTCCGGACAGCAACCTGGTGTTTGACTCCTCACAGATTCCGGGTGAAATCATTGACCTGATGGTGGTTAATACCGAAGTTCTGAATGCTAACCCCAAGCTGGGTAAAGCTCTGACCGGCGCCTGGTACGAAATCATGGCTAACATGCAGGGCGACAGCGAGGAAGCCAAAGCCGTTCGCACCGCTTTGGCGGACGCATCCGGCACTGACCTGGCAGGCTACGAAAGCCAGCTAGCCAGCACACGCATGTTCTATGACGCCAAAGACGCCGTTGCGTTCGTCAACAGCCCTGAGCTGAAAAGCACCATGCAGAAAGTGGCGGAATTCTCATTCCAGCATGGTCTGTTGGGTGAAGGCGCGCCGGATGCAGGTTTTATTGGTGTCGAGACGCCATCAGGTACCTATGGCAACAACAGCAACACCCAACTTCGTTTTATCCCGAATTACATGCAAATGGCCGCTGACGGCGAGCTTTGACAGACGCCTGAAACGTCCGAAAACGCACGAACTGGCCCGGCTTTTCCAGGCCAGCCTCGCTAACTGGCTGGAAGCACCTCCATGAAAAAGCTGATCAACCAACAACCCGGAGTCGTCTCCCGCTGGGCGCTGGGGCTGCTGCCATTCGTGCTGATTGCCGTGGTCTACACGCTGTCGTCAAATGCGCGCCTGGCCGAAAACCCCAACGACAAATTATTGCCCGCTCCTTCTCACATGCTGGAATCCATGACCCGCATGGCGTTTGAGCCCAGCAAACGCACCGGTGAGCTACTGCTTTGGCAAGACACCGGTGCCAGCCTGGAGCGCCTGGCCATAGGTGTCGGTCTGGCCGCCCTGACCGGTCTGGTATTTGGCATTGCAAATGGTGCCATCCCGCTGCTTCGCGCAGGGTTCTCGCCAGTGGTGACGGGCATCTCGCTGGTTCCACCGATGGCGATCCTGCCAATATTGTTCATCGCATTCGGGTTGCAGGAATTGGCGAAAATCATGCTGATCTTCATCGGCATCACGCCTTTTCTGATTCGGGATTTGCAGCAACGCACGATGGAAATACCGGAAGAGCAGATCATTAAAATGCAGACACTGGGGGCGAACACCTGGCAAATCATCGTCCGCCTGATATTGCCCCAGATCATGCCCCGGCTGATCAGCGCTGTGCGGCTATCCCTGGGCGCGGCCTGGTTGTTCCTGATCGCCGCCGAGGCCATTGCCGCCACTGAAGGCCTGGGCTATCGAATCTTCCTGGTGCGCCGCTACCTTTCAATGGATGTGATTCTGCCTTATGTAATGTGGATTACGCTGTTGGCGTTTTTGATCGACTTTTGCCTGAACCGGTATTCCCGGTGGCGGTACCCCTGGTTCCACGACCGCAGCCTGTAACCCGGAGCGAGAAACAACCATGGCCATTATCGAAATGAAAAACCTGTGGAAGGAATACGGCCCGGAAGTGGTGCTTGAGCGGTTGAACGCCCGCGTGGAAGCAGGCGAATTCGTCACCATCGTCGGCGCCTCCGGCTGCGGCAAAACCACCTTCCTGAAGATGCTGTTGGGTACCGAAAACCCCACCCGAGGCGAGCTACTGCTGGATGGCGAGGCCATCCCGGAAGAGCCGGACGCCACCCGGGGCATCGTGTTTCAGCGCTATTCCGTGCTGCCGCACCTGACCGCGGAACGCAATGTGATGCTGGCAGGCGAGCTGGCCGCCAACCGGTTTACTGGCCACGCCTTCGGTTCCCGACGTCAGGAACTTAAAAAAGCTGCCCGGAAAATGCTGGCAGACGTTGGCCTGGACCATGCCATCGAAAAGTACCCCCACGAACTGTCCGGCGGCATGCAACAGCGGCTGGCTCTGGCCCAGGCGTTGATCAAAAAACCCCGCATCCTGCTTCTGGACGAACCGTTCGGCGCCCTCGATCCGGGCATTCGCAAAGACATGCATGCACTGGTTATCAAGCTCTGGCGAGAGCAGCAACTGACGGTGTTCATGATTACCCATGATCTGGACGAGGGCTTCTATCTCGGCACCCGGCTATGGGTGTTCGACAAGGACCGGCTCGACCCTCAGGCACCGGGAGCCTATGGGGCACGAATTACTTATGACTTGCCTGTGGGCAAAGATGATCACGGTACGTTAGAGGATATTGCTACCCGGGTTGATAGTACTGCCCGGGTGTTGGGCTGAGATTTTAACAATTGCGGGCTGCTATGCGTTTGGGAGTATTCGCCAGGGTGGGTAGGCCTTTCCGAGACACGCCCGCGAGTACGTCCCTGTAGGGCTCGGGTTCGGCCATCCTTGGCCTCACACGGTCTCGGAAAGACCTACCCACCCCAGCGATCAGAT
>JBBQMX010000182.1:0-5162 GCA_038329375.1 Pseudomonadales bacterium
CTCGCCAGTGAGGTAGACCCGGACGACCGGCCCAGCGTCGAGGAAATCAATGCAAGCTGGGAGCGTATCAAGGCCGAAGAGAGGGCAGAGGAGAGCGCAAGCGCACCGAGTCAGGACGCTGCTGACTCCCGTCCGAGCCGCCTTGAGGGCATAGCCCGAGCCCTGCCTGCGATGGCCCGGGCTGAAAAGCTTCAGCGTCGAGCCTCACGTCATGGCTTTGACTGGCCCACCGTGGAGCCCGTTTTTAACAAGCTTCATGAAGAAATAGACGAACTCAAGGAAGCCTGGCAGAAAGCGCACACCGATCCGTTGGCCCAGGATGATGTGGAAGACGAAATGGGGGATCTGCTGTTTGTATGCGTCAATCTGGCACGGTTCATGATGGTAAACCCGGACCAGGCGTTGCGCAGAACCAACGTGAAGTTTGAGGCGCGATTCCGGGCTATTGAGCGCCATTTGACGAGTGAGGGCAAGGAGATGGAGCAGGAGACTCTGGCAACACTCGATAAGATCTGGCAGTCCGTGAAGGGTATCGAAAAACGGTCACGCTGATTTGATCGCGCAACCAAAAGCGCACCGATAGGTACAATCCGTAACCATTTAACAGGCTTCAGGTAGTAGGCTTGGTCTACACTTCGGGTGACAATAGTTCTATGACAGTGGTTGAGAGCGATCACCAGTCGCACAGAGTCGCTAACCCGACACTTCCGGCGTAGCAAGCAGGAGTTTTTGCTCATGAAGATTAAGGATCTGGTGAAATACTGGGACAAGCATGCACGGGGTCGGCTGACTCGTGATGCCTACTTTATGGCCTTGTCAGATCAGCATCACCAGCGGTTGGAGAAATTGTCGGCCCTGTACCCGATGAAATCATCCCAAGACCTTATCCGGGACCTTATTTCGGCTGCCTTGGATGAATTGGAAACCAGCTTCCCTTATGAGCAGGGAACCAAGGTCGTCGCGTATGACGAAGACGGTTTTGAAATCTATGAAGATCAGGGGCTGACGCCGAGATTCGTTAGCCTGAGCCAGAAACATATTCAGCAATTGAAAGCGCGCCAGTTTGAATCTGTGGCTTGATAGAAATTGTTACGGGAGGGGCGGCGTCCAGTCACGCCGCGCACCCTCGAATCCCTGAATTACTGGTCCTTGTTTTTCAGCTTGTCTTTGAGCGGGCTCTGGCGTACCAGATCGTCGAGCGCAGCAGCTATCATATCGTTAAGAATATCGCTTTCACTTCTATCCGGGTAGAGTTCCGCAAGCGCCGCCAGACGCGCAGCATCCTCCAGTGGTAATCTGAGATTATAATCGTGTGTCCGCTCTACGGATTGTTTTTTCTTCTCCCAATGCTTGGGCAAATCAGTGACTTTCATGGACGCTCCTTCAGGGTATTCTTCAACAGGTAACCTTTGAACCGATAAGTCTGTCGCCGTGCGGGCTTTAATCACGACCTTGGCAGAATAGGCAATGGACTTGGTTTGATGTTCCTTAGTATCGTAATAACCCTTGGTCTACGTCAATTTAAAAGGATGTCCTGTGACAGAATTGCACCCGGATCTCAGAGAAAACGTACGCTTGTTGGGAGATTTGCTGGGCCAGAGTATTCGCCAGTACCCTGGCCAGGAATGTTTTGACCTGATTGAAAAAATCCGGGCTGCGGCGAAATCGGACCGGCGACAGGAGAGTGGTTCCGGCCAACGTCTGGTCAGCCTGCTCAGTCATCTTCGGGATGACCAGCTGTTGCCAGTTACACGGGCATTCAATCAGTTTCTTAACCTCACCAACCTTGCTGAACAATACCATGGTGTGCGGCGCAAACGAGGCCATTCCTCAGATTTGATGGTGGAGTCACTGGACGATGTCTTCGGGCGTCTCAAAGCCAAAGGCATAAGCCAGGACGAGTTGTATCGAAGAGTCACTGAACTCAACATTGAATTCGTGTTGACAGCGCATCCCACGGAAGTAGCGCGACGAACATTGATCATGAAATACGATGACATTTCGGACTGTCTCGGCAAGCTCGATCATGAAGACTTGTTCCCGACGGAGCGCGAGGAAATTATTACCCGGTTGCAGCAGCTGATCACGGAGGCCTGGCATACCGACGAAATCCGGTACGAGCGACCGACAGCGGTTGATGAGGCCAAGTGGGGATTTGCGGTCATCGAAAACAGTCTGTGGCAGGCGCTGCCTCGGTTTCTCCGCGGTCTCGACCAGTCCTTGCTACAGGCCACAGGTCAGGGGCTGCCCTATGATGCGGCGCCGATTCGACTGGCTTCGTGGATGGGCGGGGATCGGGACGGCAATCCGAATGTTACTCATGAAGTCACCCGCAAGGTCTTCCTGCTCGGGCGTTGGATGGCAGCGGACCTGTACCTGCGTGATATTCAGTCGCTGCGGGCCGAGCTGTCGATGTGGCAGGCTAATGAAGCTCTCACAAAAGTGGCAGGGCCGGGCAGGGAGCCATACCGGGAGGTGCTGGGCCGTTTGCGTGAGCGTCTCATCGGGACCCGCGACTGGGCGGAGGCTCGCGTAAATGGGCAACCGGCAGATAGCACTGATATTCTGTTCGAGAACGAAGACCTTACCGGACCGCTGGAGCTTTGCTACCAATCCCTGGTGGACTGCGGGCTTGAGACGGTTGCCAACGGGCCGTTGCTGGATACTCTGCGTCGCGCCCATAGCTTTGGCCTCCCCCTGATTCGTCTGGATATCCGTCAGGAGGCCTCCCGTCATGCCGAGGCCGTTGCTGAGATCATCAATTATCTCGGGTTGGGGGACTATCTGTCCTGGCCGGAAGCGGACCGCCAGGCGTTTCTGGTGAAAGAGTTACAAGGCAAGCGCCCGCTGGTGCCCAGGGCATGGGAACCTTCGGAACAAGTTCGCGAGGTGCTCGCGACCTGCGCCGTGGTGGCGGAACAAACACCCGAGGCACTGGGCTCCTATGTTATCTCCATGGCCAGTAAACCGTCCGATGTGCTGAGCGTTATTTTGTTGCTTCGGGAAGCTGGCATGGCTCGTCCGATGAAAGTGGTACCGCTGTTTGAAACCCTGGCTGACCTCTCCGGTGCGCCGGCCAGTATGACGGCATTGTTCGAAGTTGACTGGTATCGGAAATACTGCAATGACCGCCAGGAAGTGATGATCGGGTACTCGGATTCGTCCAAGGACGCTGGCCAGATGATGGCCGCCTGGGCGCAATACCAGGCCCAGGAAAAGTTGACCGAAGTAGCCGGCCATTACGGCGTCCATCTGACGTTGTTTCATGGTCGTGGCGGTACGGTTGGCCGTGGCGGCGGTCCGGCAAATCGCGCTATTCTCTCCCAGCCTCCCGGGTCGGTTAACGGCAGCTTCCGCATTACCGAGCAGGGCGAAATGATCCGCTTCAAGTTCGGCTTGCCCCGCCTGGCGGAACAGAGTCTCACTCTCTATACCACTGCAGTTATCGAAGCAACCCTGGCGCCACCGCTGGCCCCTGAACCAGCCTGGCGTGAAACCATGGACTGGCTGACAGAGCGCTCGTTGAAGTCATACCGGGATCTGGTGCGGGACAACCCGGACTTTGTACCCTATTTCCGTCAAGCCACGCCTGAGCAGGCGCTGGGGAAACTGGCTCTGGGCAGTCGTCCTGCCCGCCGCAAAGTCGGCGGGGGTATTGAAAGCCTGCGAGCCATTCCCTGGATATTCGCCTGGACACAGATGCGCCTGATGTTACCAAGCTGGCTTGGCAGTGATGTCGCTTTGAGTGAAGCCACAGATTCAGGACGCATGGATATGCTTCGAGATATGCGCGAACGATGGCCGTTTTTCCAGACCTACGTCGATATGCTGGAGATGGTACTCGCCAAAGCAGACCTGCGCATTGCCAGCTACTATGAGCAAACGCTGGTAGAGCCGTCGTTGCTGCCGCTCGGTGAGGAGCTCAGAAACCGGCTACTGGTGTGCATTGAACAGGTAAAGTCACTGAAGCAGCAAACTTCTCTGCTCCAGGCTGAGCCGGTATTCGCCCAGTCTATGAAAGTGCGTAATCCTTACACGGATCCGCTGCACTACCTGCAGGCGGAACTGCTGAAACGGGATCGGGAAAATGAGGGCTCCGGGCAAGTGCCCGAGCTGGTGGAGAGGGCGCTGAAAGTGACCATGGCCGGTATCGCCGCGGGGATGCGGAATACGGGTTAAATGCCTGTCTGGGTTCGCTGTAAATCTTTTTTATACAAGGAGATCTGTGTGGCCCTGGCTGCCCGACTTGAACAGTATCTGAATCGTAAGGGTGTGGTCTACCAGACCCTTGCTCTGAACCCGCTGCCGACTTTCGATGCGGTTGTTCTGGCCTGCGGCCAGCCCCAGAGCATGGTGCTGAAGGCAACGCTGCTGATTGACCTTCATGGTGTGCTGATGGCGGTTCATTCGTATGACAGTGCGTTGGACATTGATGCTCTCAACACTTTGGCTGACCGTCGACTTCAGCCCCTCAACAGCAAGCAGACAGAACGTCTGTTTGCCGACTGTCGGCCCGGGTTCCACCCTCCCATGGGCGCGGCCTATGATGTCCCGGTGATTGTCGACGAGTCGGTGTTCGAGTTGGCGAACACGGCCATGGCCTGCGGTGCTGACGACGCGATTATTGTCATGGATGGAAAGGCCCTGCGCTCCGCCCTGTTTGACGCCGGTAAGGGCCGCATTGTTATTCGCGGGGGTGACGGCGGTAACAGTCGGGCTAAAATCACGCTGGATGAAGTGGCGTTGCAGTTGCAGAAACTGTACCGGTTGCCGCCAATGCCGGCTCTTGCGCTGCGGATACTAAGGTTGACGTCCAACAGTGAAGCCACCGCGCGGGAGCTGTCCGATCTGATTGAGTTTGATCCCAGTCTGACCGCCCAGATCATGAGGTATGCCCGTTCCGCCCTGTTTAACTATCCCGGGCAGATAGATTCAGTGCAGGATGCCGTGGCTCGGGTACTCGGCTTTGACCGGGTAGCTCATATTGCTCTCGGGATTGCCTCTGTGCGTGCTTTTGATGTCCCCCGCAAGGGCATGCTGGGAATGGATGAATTCTGGCGCCATTCGCTGTACTGCGCTTTTCTTTGCCAACAGATGGCACCCAGGGTTCATGCCGACAAGGGCCTGGCGTACCTCTGTGGTTTACTCCATAACTTTGGTTT
>JBBQMX010000183.1:0-5146 GCA_038329375.1 Pseudomonadales bacterium
GTAACGGGTACTTTGCACATGGGTCACGCCCTGGATTGCACCCTGCAAGACATACTGGTGCGCTGGAATCGCATGTTGGGTAAACAAAGCTTGTGGGTACCCGGCACGGATCATGCGGGTATAGCCACCCAAACCGTAGTAGAACGCAACCTGAAACAAACCACGGGCCAGACCCGCCACGACCTGGGCCGAGACGCTTTTTTAGAACAGGTTTGGGACTGGGCGCATAGCCGCCAGGCGGATATTGCCAGCCAGTTGACCCGCCTGGGAATTTCCCCAGACTGGAGCCGCCAGCGCTTTACCCTGGATGAGGGACTGAATAAAGCGGTTAAAACCGCGTTTGTGCGCCTGTACAACCGGGGGTTAATTGTTCAGGGGGAACGCATCGTCAACTGGGACCCCCAGTCGACCAGTGCCGTATCTGACATTGAAACCTATTATGTGGAAGAAAAAAGCCACCTTTGGGAAATTGCGTATACCCTACCCGACGGTAACCGCCTGGTGGTGGCCACTACCCGCCCTGAAACCCTGTACGGCGATGTGGCCGTTGCGGTGCATCCCGACGATGACCGCTACAAAGGTTATATTGGCCAGCATGTGACTTTGCCCATAACAGGCCGACAAATACCCGTCATCGCGGATGACTATGTAGACCCGGCGTTTGGTACCGGCTGCCTTAAAATTACCCCGGCCCACGACCCCAACGACTTTGAAGTGGGTCAACGCCACCAATTGACGCCCATACTGATTATGGACGACAAAGGCCACCTGCTGGCCAACGAGTTTGTACCCCCCAGTTTGCATTGTGTGGAACGGTTTGAAGCCCGTCAGCAAACAGAAGCTTTACTGGAAGCCGCCGGGTTATTGGTTAGCAAGCAGGAACATACCCACCGGGTGGCCCGGTCGCAGCGGACCGATGCCGTCATTGAACCGTTGCTATCGAAACAATGGTTTGTTAAAACCAAGCCCTTGGCGGATATGTGCCTAAAAGCCCTGGATAATGGGGAAATTAAATTTATACCCGAACGCTGGGAAAAAGAATACCGCCGCTGGCTGGAGAATATACAGGACTGGTGCATTAGCCGACAGTTATGGTGGGGCCACCGCATACCGGCCTGGACGTGCGAAGCCTGCGAGCATATGAACATTAGCGAAAACGCACCGGCAAGCTGCGCCAGTTGTGGCCATACCGTGCTAACGCAAGACCCTGATGTGCTGGACACCTGGTTTTCTTCCGGGTTATGGCCGTTTAGCACCATGGGTTGGCCAGATGAAACCGCCCCCGATTTTCAGCGGTATTTCCCCACTGATGTGCTGGTCACCGGCTTTGACATTATTTTCTTCTGGGTAGCCCGCATGATCATGATGACCATGCATTTCATGAAGAACGATGACGGCAGCCCGCAGGTCCCCTTCAAGACGGTGTATGTCACCGGTCTGATACGGGATGAGCAAGGCGACAAGATGTCCAAATCCAAGGGCAACGTCATCGACCCGCTGGATATGATTGATGGCATTGGCCTCAATGACCTGCTCGAGAAGCGCACCGGCAACCTGATGCAGCCAAAACTTGCACAGAAGATCAGCAAACGCACCCAGAAAGAGTTTCCCGAAGGCATTGCCGCCCATGGCACCGATGCCCTGCGGTTCACCCTGGCGGCCATGGCCACCACCGGTCGGGACATTAATTGGGACATGAATCGCCTGGAAGGTTACCGGAACTTTTGCAACAAGCTTTGGAACGCCGCACGTTATGTTCTGATGAATACCGAAGACCAAGACTGTGGCGTGAACGGTGAGCCAGTGGAGCTATCGTTAGCGGATCGCTGGATCATCAGTGAATTGCAACAGTGCGAACAGGATGTCGTCCGTCATCTCGACCAGTACCGGTTTGATCTGGCTGCCTACGCTCTGTACGAATTTATCTGGAATGAATACTGCGACTGGTATCTGGAACTCTCCAAGCCCTCTCTGAATGACGAAAAAGCCAGCGATGAAGCCAAACGCGGCACCCGGCGCACGCTGGTCCGTGTACTCGAAGCGGTGCTGCGGCTGGCTCATCCGATCATGCCATTCATTACGGAAGAGATCTGGCAGCGTATTGCACCGCTGGCTGGCAAACAGGGCGACAGCATTATGCTTCAGCCCTTCCCCGTGCCAGACGCGATCCGCCGCGACATTATCGCGAGTGCCGATATTGAGTGGGTGAAAGGTGTGATCGTAGCGGTGCGCAATATTCGCGGCGAGATGAACATCTCCCCCGCCCGGAAAATCACGGTACTGCTGCGTGGCCAGAATCAGGACGACCAGCGCAGGATGACAGAGAACCGCCAGTTCCTGGGCTCGCTGGCGAAACTGGACTGTATTGACTGGCTGACCGAGGGCGAAGCCCCCATGTCAGCTACCCAGCTTGTGGGCGACACCGAGGTGTTGGTTCCCATGGCCGGGCTGATCGACAAGCAAGCCGAGCTGACTCGACTCGACAAGGAGCTGGACCGGCTGAACAAGGAAATTACCCGTCTGCAGGGCAAGCTCAACAATGAAAAATTCACCGCCAAAGCGCCCGCTGAGGTGGTAGAGAAAGAACAGGAAAAACTCCGTGATGCCGAGGGCGGCCTCAGGCGCCTCGGCGACCAGCGGAAATCCATCGAGGCGATGTGATGGCTAATGGCTGCCTGATAATGGGCGCCGGCTCCCTGGGCCGGCTCTGGGCAGCCTGTCTGGCCCCGGGCGCGGCTGCCTTTGTGCCCCGTACGGGGCAATTGCAATCAGCACGTTGTGATTACCTGCTCCAGACGTGGCAGGGTTCTTCAGTCAAAGTGTCAGTGCCGTGGCAATCACTCCCTGTGCCTTTCACACCCGCCGCGCTGTTGGTCACCACCAAGGCTATGCACGCATTGCCTGCATTAACGAACATTTGTGTCGCGCTGCCAGAAGCCACACCGATCGTGTTATTCCAGAACGGCCTGGGCAGCCAACAGGCCGTGGCCTCAGTTTTCCCGGAACGCCCCGTCCTCGCCGCCACGACCACCGAAGGCGCCAACCGGCCACAACCGGATATCGTCGTGCACGCAGGGCGCGGCATCACTTGGGTCGGGGGCTTGAATGCCGCTGGCAAAAAGGCGCTGCCGCCCGTGGTGGAGCTTCTGCTCAGCAGCCATCTACGGATCGAAGCAACGACCGATATCACCCCGAAGCTCTGGCAGAAACTGGTGATCAACGCAGGTATCAATCCCTTTACCGCCCTGCTCGACTGTCCGAACGGGCAGCTTCTGGCGCACCCTTTCTTTCTTCAACATATCAATGCAGTCTGCGAGGAACTTGCCCTCTTGATGAATCATGAGGGTATGCTAACGGATGCAAAAAAGCTGAGAGCCGATATCGAGGCGGTGGCCCGGGCAACAGCCCATAACACCTCGTCTATGCGCGGTGATGTGCAAAACGGCAGAGCAACGGAAATTGATTTTATCAATGGCTACGTGGCACAGCGGTGTGAAGCTTTTAATTTGCCCGCCCCAGTGAACCGTATGTTGACCGAACAGGTACATTCCATCACTAAGGAGCCATTGAACAACTCCTGAATCGCCTCTGGCTTTCAGAGGCTCCGTAACAACCAGCAACGGGGATAAACTATGGGCAATCGCCTCTCGAAGATTTACACCAAAACCGGAGATGACGGGTCAACTGGCCTGGCGGATGGCAGCCGAATTGCCAAGAACGCCCAGCGCGTGGATGCCATGGGCTCCGCTGATGAGCTTAATTGTCAGATTGGTGTGCTGATTGAATGTCTCAAAGATGATGATGAGATGACACCGTCGCTAAAGCGCATCCAGCATCATCTGTTTGACCTGGGTGGTGAGTTTGCGATTCCTGGCAGCCGGGTGATCGGGGACGAGCATATAGAATGGCTTGAGCAGACTCTGGACAAGTACAACGAATCCCTGCCACCACTTAAAAACTTCATTCTGCCAGGCGGGTCACTGGCGGCGGCGCACTGCCACATGGCCAGGGCCATCTGCCGTCGGGCTGAGCGGGTTGTGGTGGCTCTGGGACATGAGGATTCAATCAACACCGCTGCACGACATTACCTGAACCGCTTATCAGACCTGCTATTTGTGCTGGCGCGCTGTCTCGCTCGCCGTGAGGGCGCTCAAGAAGTACTCTGGGAACAGGGACACTAGACTTTGAACGCTTCGACCAGCCTCTGCAGGGAGGCTGTCAGGTCCGACATCTGACGGGAGGCCTGCAGGGTTTCGTCGGCATTGCCAGCAGTCTCTTGTCCCAGCACGCTGATTTGATCGACGTTGGCATTGACGTTCTTGGCAACGGCAGCCTGCTCTTCAGCCGCCTGCGCAATCTGGTGGCTCATATCAACGATGGTAGCAATGCCGGTGACTATGCGGTCTAAGGCCTCG
This sequence comes from Pseudomonadales bacterium, assembly GCA_038329375.1. Lineage (GTDB taxonomy): Bacteria > Pseudomonadota > Gammaproteobacteria > Pseudomonadales > Oleiphilaceae > Marinobacter. The sequence continues at coordinate 4,416 of JBBQMX010000183.1, forward strand.
GTTACATCGGAAGACTTCTTCACAGTTGCCTGGGTGACCTCATGGCTATTGTTCATAGCCGTAACGGCATCTTTGACGCCGCTTTGCAGACGGGAAATCATGCTTTCAATTTCTTCCGTGGATTTGTGAGTACGCTGAGACAGCGACCGCACTTCGTCTGCCACAACAGCAAACCCTCGGCCCTGCTCTCCTGCCCGGGCTGCTTCGATGGCCGCATTCAGTGCCAACAGGTTGGTCTGTTCAGCAATCGCCTTGATTTCCACCAGCACCTGACTGATGCTTGTGCTGTCAGCACTGACCCGGTTAATCACTTCGACCGCGCCAGTAATTTCAGTGGATAGCCGATTGATGGTTGCAACCGTTTCCGCCACCACCTCGCGTCCTTTGTCCACGTCCTGCTCCGCTTGTCCGGCCGAATCAGACGCCCGGTGGGCGCTTTCTGCGACTTCCTGAACCGTATCCACCATCTGGTGCATAGCCTCGGCGATCTGTTTGGTTTCTTGCATCTGTCGTGCGACCGCATCACTGTTTGAAGTTGCGGTCTCGTGCACCCGGCTGGCTTGCTGGTCAACATTACTGGTTGTTTGGCCAACGGACCGGATCAGCTCCGCCATTTTTGAGGTCATATTGTTGAATTCACCGGTCAATTCGCCCAGTTCGTCGCGATTATCAAGATTGATCCGAACCGTCATGTCACCTGCAGCAACCTCCCGGGCTGCCTTGCTGACGGA
>JBBQMX010000184.1:0-5122 GCA_038329375.1 Pseudomonadales bacterium
CGGCGATCAGAGTAAGCGTCAGGGGCGCAGGTTCGGTTACCGAGAATTGAACGGGACTGGCCAGGACCTCAAGCAATACCGCACGCCCGGCCGGGTCCAACTCCAGGGCCTGATTAAGAGCGCCTTCGATGATCCGGGTCAGCGCTGCCTGCAAAGTAGGCCCTGGAAACATCAGGGCTTGATTCCCACATGCAGTGCCACGACGCCACCGGTCATGTTGAAGTATTTGCAGTTGACCAGTCCGGCCGCGTCCATCATACCTTTGAGGGTGTCCTGGTCAGGGTGCATGCGGATGGATTCTGCCAGGTATTGGTAACTGGCAGAATCACCGGCGATAAGCTGGCCCATCAGCGGCAGGGCGTTAAAGGAGTACAGATCGTAAGCTTTGCTCAGCAATGGGTTGGTGGGTTTGGAAAACTCCAGCACCATCAGCTTGCCGCCGGGCTTCAATACCCGGGTCATGTCTCGCAGTGCCTGATCTTTATCGGTCACATTCCGGAGACCGAACGCGATGCTGACGGCATTGAAGCTGTTATCCGGGAACGGAAGATGTTCGGCGTCGGCCTGAACATATTCGATGTTACCGGCGTAGCCCCGATCCGTCAGACGGCTGCGACCTACCTGCAGCATCGAGGCGTTGATATCGGCCAGTACAACCTGCCCACCAGGGCCGACCAGATCCGAGAACTTCATGGTCAGGTCACCGGTACCGCCGGCAATGTCGAGTACCCGCTGACCGGGGCGGACGCCGCTGAGCTCTATGGTAAAACGTTTCCAGAGCCTGTGGACGCCCATCGACATCAGGTCGTTCATCAGATCGTATTTACCCGCCACGGAATGAAACACGTCGGCCACCTGGCCCGCCTTCTGGCCCTTGTCGACGGAGCGAAAACCAAAATGCGTGGTGTCGTCCCGGCGCGACTGCTCTCCCGGGGGCGGGGTGGGGGTGTGTTGTTGGGTCATGTGATGATCCTGATAGCGTCTGAACCCTGTATTCTAACGGTCACGGGGCTGGCTACAAGCACATTCCCGAAATCAGGCAGTCTGGTTTTATATTTGCGCTCGGGCGTCATTTTCTTAAACTGTCGTGAACGTATCTAACCAGGAATGCCCAACATGTCTACTATTGATGTTCGCCGCAGCCACACACTCGATGAAACCCATGCCCGTGAGGCGGCCGAAGCCCTGGCCAGGGACCTTTCCCGACAATTCGATGTGGATTACCAGTGGGACGGCGACCTGCTTCGGTTCAAGCGTAGCGGTGTTAAAGGTCATATGGACCTGAATCCGGACACCGTGCATGTTCATCTTGAACTTGGCCTTATGTTGCGCCCGTTCAAGGCTCGCATAGAACAGGAAATCAATAGTCAGCTGGACCAGCTCGTTGGTCCGGCCTGAGCCACCTCAGATGCGCTGGCGGCCGGGGACGTCGAAGGGGTCGCTGGCGCCCGTCAATATCTGCTCTAGCACCTGGCGCTCCCGGGCCACCACTTCATCGATAAGCACATCAACGCGTTCCATCGACTGAAACGCGCTATAGCCCCGATGCAGGAATGCGTGTAAATCCTCCAGACCTGCCATGTCCGCCGGGCCACGGCTCATGCCGAGTAGCCATCCCACACTGCGGCTTTTGACGTAGCGGTTCAACTGATTGCCGGCTTTCGCGATCAGGCTGATCTGGCGTTCTCGAGAATCGATATTTCCGATGGCACGGAAAGCCTTGCAGTAGGCCTCCTGGTGAAGGTTATTGACGTTTGCACCGCTCTTGACGAGGTGCTCCAGCAAGCTCAGGTCAAGTTGCTGGGTGATGTGATTGAGCTCCACGAGGCCGGCGATGGTATCCAGCAAGGAATCAGGCAACCACTTGACCATTTTGGGGAATACCCGATCAATGTCGTCATCCCGGCGATTGTCAGCAACCGGTGTGTACAAGTCGCTGAGCAGAAAGGCCAGACCCTGGTGGTAAGACGAGTGACGGTAAAGGTCGGCATGGGTGGTTTTCAGCCGCTCGGATTGCCATTGGGCCAATACAGGCTGGTACTCAGCCAGGGGCTTGTTGGCTTTCCAGTAACGGAAATCATGATAGGCGAGCAGTTGGGACTGGAGCTGTCGGGCACTGTCGCTGTGTACCGGTGTCGCAACCAGGCGTTTACGAAACATGCCAGGCGGGCCTCCGCGGATTGGTTCGTTTAAACCCGACAGTTTACCGGAGCCTCGGCTGTGATGGCAGCCTGGATTCAGCCTTGGGCGGCGGCCAGCAGGTGTTCGAAGCCGGGTATCCACTCTTTGCTGTCGAGCGTAATAAAGTGGCTGGGTGCCTCGGTTTCAACAATTCGCATGGTGGTCGGGCTCTTACGTGCGCTGGCCAGCATCGCCGTGCGGTCGAGAATACGATCTATTCGTGGAATCAAAAAGGTACCGTGGCGAACACTGGCGAAAACATCTGTGTCAGTGCGCTCCATCCAGGCCATCAGATTTTCGAGGTTACGAACAATAGTAAGGTGGTCCTGGGTGGCGGAAAACATCTTGCCTAATAATTGTTTTTTGCGGGGGTTCATCTTGCCAAAAAAGGTTTGCCCATAGGCAGATGATGGCGCGCTGTTGATCAGGCGAATCAGCCAGGGCCACATGCCATGGCTGACCGGTTCCAGCAGCGTGGTGACCAGTGCATGCAGCTTGGCTTTAGGCAGCACTGGCGCTTCCAGCACAATTTCCACGTTCTCGAACAGCTCCGGGTGTTGAGTGACGGCTTCCAGAATGATCGCACCACCGCGGGAATGGCCGTGCACCCGGATATTATTGGTACTGGGAAGGTTTGCCAGCGCCTGGTTGAGTATGCAGGCGTCGTATTCGATGGTTGCCTCAAGATACTTGATCGGTACTTCCCACTCCGGTACCTCGAGGTTCACGCCATTGACGGGTATGTGGTAATTACTGCAGGTCAGCAACACCAGCTCGGTGTTGGGGGACTCGTAAGCCTGGGTGAAGTAGCAATGGTTCTCCAGAAAGCCATGAACACCGATCACAGTTTGCTCCGCCTTACCGCTGTGGTTGCGCACAGATACGGCACCCTTTCCGACCCGGTAGACACGGCCGGAGAACATCTCGGAATAGGCGCTGTCGATCGGTTTGGTCAGCTTTCGAACATGGCTTGCTTTCATGACCACTCTCCCTAAGGCTGCTGAGTTGCCTTTATACTTGTTTATACGTACAGCAATGCACTTTGTATCGTTTACGGGCTGTCGGATTTATTGGCAATGGTAGCGTTATTTCTGCCTGCTCTGGGCCGGCCTGTCCCGACAATTGTTAAATAATGCATAATCCAGTCACTTTTGAGTATAAGCGCTGAACCTGACCGTTGTGTAATTTTTTGTTTTTCGGGCCTTGTGGAGCCATCGGTGCTTGTCTGGCACAATGCCAAGTCGCTTTCCACACTCTTCTTTATCAGCCGGAGTAGCCAGGCCTTGAGTCTCGAGGAATCATGTTTGCTTTTACCCGTGGATTCGGCCTGGTTGGCGCTGGAACAACCCAACAATCCGATGACCATCACGGTGCTGATGCGGGTAGAAGCGCTGACCACCGAGCGGCTGACCGAGTTTCTTGAAATCTACTGGATGGCCTGGCAACGATTCCGGTTCATGCCGGTTCAACGGTTTCCGGGCTGGTGGTGGGAGCCTGACCCGACCTTTGCGCTGCATCATCATATTGAAACGGTAACGGACGCGCTTGATGAGACTCAGCTTCAGGCCTGGGTGTCGGCACGTTTAAACCAGTCGTTGCCCGAGTATCGTCCGCGCTGGAAATTCTGGCTGTTACCCAATGCCGAAGGTGGGGCTGCATTGTTGCTGCGCATACATCATTGTTACGGTGACGGCGTTGCTCTGATGGGCGTTTTCGAGCGCATATGCACGCGCTCCCCGCAACAGGCGCCAGTGTTGTACGGCGCTTTGGAACGAGCAGATTTAAGTCGTTGGGGTCGGGCGGCCCAGGCCTGGCTGAGTTCGCTGCAAACCCAGGCTGAGGCTCGCCACACTGGCGAGGTCGGGGACCTGGGAAAAGCCGCCAGGCCACGGCATCCCGTTGAGCGGGCTGCCTTCACCGGCCTTCGCCTGGTTAATGAGCTCAGCCAGTTCCTGATTGAACCAGAGGATACCGATTCGCCTCTGAAGGCACCGCTGCTGGGGCGAAGAAGCTGCCGCTGGAGCACGCCGGTTGAGCTGGCGCGTTTTCGTTCAACGGCCAAGGCGACCGGATGCACCATCAACGATGTGCTGCTGGCTTGTGTCTCCGGGGCCGTTCGCAAGCAGCTTGAAAGCGCGGGTATTGATCTTGATGAGGCGGTGCTCCACGCCGCTGTACCGGTGGATATCCGGGGCTGTCTTCCGGAGGGAATAGAGCCGGAACCTGGCACCCTCGGAAACTATTTCGGGACAGTCTTTGTGCCGCTGCCAGTGGATGGTGAGAGCGCACTTGAGCGGCTTTACCGGATTAAACATGAAACCCGTAAACTCAAAAAGAGCTGGCAACCTGGCATTGCCTGGGGCTTGACCAGTAGCGCCGGTCTGCTGCCGTCGAAAATGCGGCAGTCCTTCACAGATCTGCTGTGTCGAAAAGCCAGCGCGGTGGTCTCGAATGTGCCCGGCACCCCGGAGCCTCGCTACCTCGCCGGATGCCGGATTGTTGAACAGATGTACTGGGTGCCACAGGCTGGCGATATCGGTCTTGGCATCAGCATTGTCAGCTACGCGGGCGGGGTGCAGTTCGGTGTGGTGTCCGACGAAGCCGTTATGTCGGACCCTGCCGGTTTCCTGTCGGATTGCCTTCGGGCACTTGATGACTATTTAAGTTTTCCAGACTCGCCAGTTCACTGATCGACAGCCTGTTGAGCAACTGCAAAACTGGAGCCCCATGCTGCCTTCAGGTATTGGCGGAGTCTGCCTAAGCGCCTTTGGCCTCCAGGATTTTAGTGCGCTGGGGCCGGAAGCCGGCGGTGGCCAGGCAGGCGAGCACCAGGGTGACGACGGCGGTGATGCCGAAGGCCTGGGGGTTCCATTGCAGGTATAGGGCGAAGCGGATGGCTTCGACGGCGTGGGTGAATGGGTTGAACTGGCATAACCAGTAA
>JBBQMX010000185.1:0-5111 GCA_038329375.1 Pseudomonadales bacterium
GTATGCGGCCACCTCGATCTTAGCCGCCATTGCCAACCGCGAGCAGACCGGCGAAGGTCAACATATCGACTGCTCGCTGTTCGATAGCCAAGTGGCCATGCTCGCCAATCAGGGAGCCAATTGGCTGGTAGGCAAGCGCACGCCAAAGCCGATGGGCAACAACCACCCCAATCTAGTGCCCTACCGTGCGTACCCGGTGCAGGACGGTCATGTGATTATCGCCTGTGGCAACGATCGGCAGTTCAGGTCGCTTTGTGATGTGCTGAAGCTTAAGCCCGTTTCGAGGGATCCGAGATTTTTGACCAACGCCGATCGAGTAGAAAACCGGACCATACTCGAAGGTATCCTGGAAGAACGGTTGGTTCACTACTCCCGCGAGCGCATTATTGACTTGCTGGAGGGGGCTGGTGTGCCCTGTGGCCCTATCAACACGGTGCCGGAAGTTTTCGACGATCCCCAGGTCATTGCCCGAGACATGCTCGTTCCGATGAAAAGGTCCGACGACTACGACATTCCAACGGTTGCTTATCCGGCAAAATTCAGTTCGACACCGGCAACCTATCGATCAGCACCGCCCAATCTGGGCGCAAACACCCGGCTGTTGTTGCAGGATGACCTTCAAATGGACACGGCGACTATTGAAGCTCTTATTCACTCAGGGATAATTGCATAAATAATATAATTTACTGAAATTCTCCAATTTCAAATAAAAAATTCGTTTATTTCCAATCTGTTCCTGTTCGCAGGTGATCGAGGCCAATCGTCAGGGCAAGAATGCCAGTAATAACGGCTGTTCGGTGTTACTGATGAAAGAGAAGGGCATAGACGGTTATGTCACTCTTGCCACAGCGATCTCAGTCAGCAAAATTAAGGCATCTTTGTGAGGCGACTCGGGAAGGCTCTCAAGGCATTTACCCGCTTTGGCTGCTTCCTCCTGCGCGCGCTCCATGGTGTAGTTGATTGCACCTGAACGCTCAACAATAGCCAGAATGGCCGGTAGGTCATCCAGCCCGCCCTGACGGATAGCAGTTCTGATCAGTTTACGATCGTCTTCGCCGCTATGGCGCATGGCATGGATCAGAGGCAGCGTTGTCTTGCCCTCTGCAAGGTCATCGCCCACGTTTTTGCCCATGGATTCGGCATCACCCCGGTAGTCCAGAACATCATCCACCAGTTGAAAGGCAAGCCCGAGATGGGTTCCATAGTTTTTCATGGCAAGAGTTTGCTCAGTCGTTGCTTTGGCAAGCAGGGCGCCGGAGTGGGACGCGGCTTCAAACAGCATGGCGGTTTTGTTGTGAATGACCGTCATGTATTGGGCTTCGCTGAAGTCCGGGTTCCTGATGTTCATCAACTGCATTACTTCGCCCTCCGCAATAACGGCGGTGGCGCTCGACAGCACTTCCATCACCGGCATGCTATCGAGTTCAACCATCATTTGGAAAGCCCTGGAATAAAGGAAATCGCCGACCAGAACACTGGGTGCATTGCCCCAGCGGGCGTTGGCTGTTTTTCTGCCTCGTCTGAGGTCTGAGGTGTCCACCACGTCGTCATGAAGCAGCGTGGCGGTGTGCAGAAATTCAATCACCGCTGCCAGTTTAAGGTGGTGGTCCTTTTCATACCCAAGGGCTCGTGCGGTCAGCAGCACCAATAAAGGACGCATGCGTTTGCCGCCGCTTTCGACGATATACTGGGCGATCTTCTCAACCAGCGGAACATCAGATGATAGCCGATGGGTGATCAGGTCATTTACGCGGCTGAAATCGTCCGCGACGGTGTCATAGATACGCTGCGCTGTCATGCGGCTGATCCGGTCAGTTAAGCGATGAAAAAGGGCGGGTTCGCGGCAATGCTAGGTATTGCGGGTATCAGTGTCAACTTGGCTTGTATTAATGGTCTGCTTTTCGTACAATCACGCGCCCAAACTCATCCCAACCTGCGCTCCCTGCTATAGGGTCGCCGAAGCGCTTCCCTTAGAACCAGGTGGATAAGAGCAGGGATGGGTCAATAGTGGAGATAACCATGTACGCAGTAATCGTAAGCGGTGGCAAACAGCATCGCGTAGTGGAAGGCGAAACCCTGAAGCTCGAAAAAATTGAGACCGAAACCGGCGGTGCCGTTGAGTTTGACCGTGTACTGATGATTGTAGACGGTGACACTGTTCAGATTGGCGCACCAGTAGTAGAAGGTGCAAGAGTGACTGCGGAAGTGGTAAGCCACGGCCGTGCAGACAAGATCCAGATCATCAAGTTCCGTCGTCGCAAGCATCACATGAAGCGTCAGGGCCACCGTCAGTGGTACACTGAAGTCAAGATCACGGGTATCCAGGGCTGAGGCTCTGGTTTTCCCCCGACATGAAGGAGGCTAGCAATGGCTCATAAAAAAGCAGCAGGTAGTACCCGTAACGGTCGCGATTCCGAGTCGAAACGACTTGGTGTGAAGCGCTTTGGCGGCGAAAACGTGTCTGCGGGCAGCATTATCGTCCGCCAGCGCGGCACACGTTTCCATGCTGGCTCGAACGTCGGTCTCGGCCGTGATCATACCTTGTTTGCGAAGGCAAACGGTCTGGTCAAGTTTGAAGTCAAAGGTCCTGATAGCCGCAAATTCGTGAGTATCGTTCCAGCCGCTTAAGCTGACGATCTCCGGTTCGGCAGGACCGAAAGCCCCGCAGTGCTTCTCTGAGGCTTGCGGGGCTTTTTTGGTTGTTGGCCAGTAAAATGAACCAACCTATACAGAGATGAGTGGACGCGGCTTTCCAGAACCTTGCGCAGCCATGGATGGCGAAGCCCGAGCCTACATGGATGTGTTCCCAGCGTGTTCTGGAAAGCCGCGTCCACTTAGCTCTACGTCTACGATCATGTAGTTTGAATGACTGGTGTCTTTGATGCCGGTACATCTGTTTTTGGAAGTGTGACTGATGAAATTTGTTGATGAAGCCACCATTCAGGTGGAAGCTGGCAAGGGTGGCCATGGCTGTCTGAGCTTTCGCCGTGAGAAATACATACCCCGTGGCGGCCCCGATGGCGGTGACGGTGGCGATGGTGGCTCAGTTTATCTGCAGGCCGCAGAGGCCCTGAATACGCTGGTGGATTATCGCTTCCAGCGCCGGTTCAAGGCTGAAACCGGCGAAGGCGGCAGTGGCCGCAACTGCTCCGGCAGTAAGGGTGATGATCTGATTATGCCGGTTCCTGTCGGCACCACCGTGGTTGATGTGGACACCCACGAAGTGTTGGGAGACCTTGCCGAGGCTGGTGATCGGCTGAAAGTTGCCCAGGGCGGCTTCCACGGACTTGGCAATACCCGTTTCAAATCGTCCGTGAACCGCGCGCCGCGCCAAACTTCCAAGGGCTCAGAGGGTGAATTCCGTAATCTGCGTCTTGAGTTGAAGGTAGTCGCCGACGTGGGTTTGTTAGGTATGCCAAACGCCGGTAAATCAACGTTTATCCGTTCGGTGTCTGCTGCCCGCCCCAAGGTGGCCGATTATCCGTTCACCACTCTTGTGCCCAATCTGGGTGTAGTGAGTGTGCAGGCCCATCAGAGCTTTGTGGTGGCGGATATTCCCGGCTTGATAGCAGGTGCAGCTGAAGGCGCAGGGCTGGGTATCCGGTTCCTGAAGCACCTGGTGCGCACCCGCTTGCTGCTCCACCTGGTTGATGTAGCGCCGTATGACGGATCATCGCCTGCAGACAACGTGCGCGCTATTGATCATGAGCTTGAAAAATTCAGCGAGACGTTATCCACCCGTGATCGTTGGCTGGTTCTGAACAAAGTCGATATGGTCTCGGAAGATGAGCGTGAAGCGCATTGCAGGGCCATAGTTGACCAGCTCGGCTGGGATGGCCCGGTGTTTCAGATTTCAGCGCTTAGCGGAGAAGGCACGAAACCTTTGGCGCAAGCAGTTATGCGGTGGATTGAGCTGCGCGCAGAAGAGGAAGCCGAGAATCCGGAAGTCGCGGCAGCAGAGGCCGAGCGCCGGCGCCGCATGGATGAAGAAGCCAGGGCTCAGATCGAGGCCGAAAAACAGGCAAGGCGCGAAGCCCGCAAAAATAGCGGTAGCGATGACGATTTTGATGATGACGACGATGATTATGATGTCGAGGTCGTTTACGCCCCGGAGTAAAAGCGGTAAGACCGCCGGCAAGTTTGCAAGCAACATGAGCCTGATATGACTGAACGCCCGCAACTCACCCGTGCCCGCCGTCTGGTGGTAAAAATCGGCAGCGCCTTGCTGACTGATGACGGCAAAGGCCTTGATGCTGAAGCCCTTGGCGGCTGGGTGGATCAGATTGCCGGGCTGATCCGCGACGGTGTCGAGGTGGTGGTTGTGTCGTCTGGCGCCGTCGCGGAAGGCATGAGCAGGCTGGGCTGGAAAGTAAGGCCGGAGCGATTGCACGAATTGCAGGCTGCCGCCGCCGTTGGTCAGATGGGGTTGGTCCAGATATGGGAAGCCCAGTTCAAGCGTCACAATCTGCCTTCGGCACAAATCCTCTTGACCCATGACGACCTGTCAGACCGCAAGCGTTATCTGAACGCGCGCAGTACCCTCCGCGCCTTGCTGGATTTTGGTGTTGTTCCCATCGTCAATGAAAACGATACCGTGGTAACCGATGAAATCCGCTTTGGTGATAACGATACGCTGGGAGCGCTGGTGGCGAACCTGATAGAGGCGGACGGGCTGATTATCCTGACCGACCAGCAGGGTTTGTATGACCGCGATCCCAGGCACCATCCGGACGCGCGCCTGATTGATCAGCGTCAGGCCGGGGATACAGGGCTTGACGCCATGGCAGCAGGCGGTGCGGGTACTCTTGGTCGTGGCGGCATGCAGACCAAGGTTCGGGCAGCGCGGCTGGCGGCGCGTTCGGGTGCCTTCACGGTGATTGTGGGTGGGCGGCTTGAGGGTGCGCTTTCCCGTCTTCGCAGCGGGGAGCATTTGGGAACTCTGTTGCTGCCTGATCAGGGGCGACTGGCAGCCCGAAAGCAATGGTTGGCCAGCCATCTGCAGACCCGCGGCATCCTGATGTTGGATGATGGCGCTGTTCGGGTGCTGTGCCAGGGTGGTCGGAGTTTGCTGCCAGTGGGTGTTAAAGCGGTGTCGGGAACATTCCGCCGCG
>JBBQMX010000186.1:0-5108 GCA_038329375.1 Pseudomonadales bacterium
TATGAAAATGATTGAGAAATTACGCACAGTGAAAACGGCAAAATGCCGCACCCCGTCACTGGTTGTGGCAGCGGTGATAGCGGGTTTGCTAGCCCTTGGGGGCTGTGCTTCGGCGTCAGTGGCTCCCGTTGGGTCACTACAGGCTGCTGAACAGGCCATCGCCACCGCCGAACAGGCGCGGGTTGCGGATCAAGCATCCCTTGAGCTGAGCCGGGCACGGGACAAGCTTGCCGCGGCCAAAGTTGCGGTGCAGACAGAGGATATGGCGTTGGCGAAACGGCTGGCGGACGAATCCCTGGTGGATGCCCAGCTCGCTACTGCTAAGGCCGGTGAAATCAAGGCCAAAAAGGTCAATCTGGATATGCAGGAAAGCACCAGGGTATTGAGGCAGGAAATGGATCGCAACACAGGAACACAACAATGAACGTCCAGAAGTACGATTTGCAGAAGCACAATTTGAAGCTGGTGATCGCTGCGTCAGTGGCAGCCATGATGCTTGGCGCCTGCGCACCGCTGTCGGCGCCGGAAGGTTCTGCCAATGTGCGCAATAAACTCACCCGTCTTCAGGCAGACCAGGATCTGGCCAGCCGCGCTCCGGTAGCCATCAAGCAAGCGGAAGTCGCCGTACGTGCCGCTGAGGTTCCAGAAAAAGACAAGAAGCTGGCTCAACATCGGGTCTACGTAGCCGATCAGCGGGTGGCTATTGCCGCCGCCACAGCCAAGGAGCGCCGCTATGAAGAGCAGCGTGTTGGGCTTGCGAAGGAGAGTGAAAGTGCGCGTCTAGCCTCCCGCACCCGGGAAGCGGATATGGCCCATCTAGCTGCCAATATGGCGCGCGACGATGCGCAAGTAGCAAGACTGCAGAACGAACAACTCAAGCGTGAACTTGCGGAACTCAATGCCCGGGAAACCGACCGGGGTATGGTTATCACTCTTGGCGACGTGCTGTTTGCGACGGGTCGCGCCGAACTCAATGGCAGCGCCGTCAATAACCTGGCCAAGCTCGTCACATTCTTTAATGAGCATCCCGACCGCACAGCGGCAATAGAAGGCCATACCGACAACGTCGGCAGCGAAAGTGCAAACTTCAGTCTGTCACAACGTCGTGCCGATGCCGTCAGGAGCTATCTGGCGAACCAGGGCATAGCAGCGAAGCGCATGACCACGGCGGGCATGGGTGAAGGCGCTCCCCTGGCGGGCAACGATACGGACACCGGTCGCCAGCAGAACCGCCGTGTCGAAATCATTATCTCCAACCCTGGCTAGTTTTACGGTCTGTTGCCTACCGAGTCCGTGCAGTTGTACTGCACGGTTTTTTTGCCTGTAAGTGTATGGTTGGCGAGGCTAGCTGGCGAGGATGTATTACGCGGTGGAATGGAGCCAGGTTGCCTGCAGTGGTTGTCTACAGTGGTTGCCACAGGCGGTCGACTTCTTTCCTGACCACGGCGTAGCATTCACAGGCCATCGTTTCCAGTCCGGGCCGATGCAGTACTGAAATGTGGCCACGGCGGTAGCTGATATGACCGGCGCGCTGCAATTTGCCCGCTGCCTCCGTAATGCCTTCTCGACGCACACCCAGCGTGCTAGCAATCAGTTCCTGGGTGATAACCAACTCATCGGAGCCGCTGCGATCAAGGGTCAGCAATAACCAGCGACACAATTGCTGGGCGATGGAGTGGTGGCGATTGCAGGCGCCGGTCTGGGTAACCTGGGTCATCAGCGCCTGGGTGTAGCGCAGCAGTACCCGCTGAATCAACCCACCGCCATTGAATTCCTGCTTTAAAACCCGGCTCTCCAGACGGTAGCCATGGCCTGCAATAGGCACAGTGGCAGAACTGGGTGTGGTATCCCCGCCCATGAACAGGGCAATACCCACGACGCCGTCGTTGCCCACCGCCGTGATTTCCGCTGATGAGCCGGATGCCATCACATAGTGCAGGGAGATGATGGCGGTAGTGGGGAAATAGACATGGCGCAAATGTTCGCCGGGTTGATAGATAACCTGGCCGAGGCGCAACGGCACCAGTTCCAACTGGGGAGCCAGACGCGCCAGGTCTTCCGCAGCCAGTGCCGCGAGAAGGTGGTTTTGACTCGGGCGGTGGGGTGATGACGGCGCTGGCGAGGGCGATAAGCTGTTCATTTGCCGTTGGTGATTTCCACGCCGATGCCTCGGTAGCCGATGTAGCCGCAGACCCGGTTAAACATCGGTTCCCCGCTCACCCGAAAACGCTGTGTGGAACCATCGCTGTTGGTACGACTGAAGGTGAAGTCGAGGAAAGGTTGCCGTGCTTCAATGATTTGCCGCAGCGCTGTACGCTCTGTCTCATTCCAGCCAGTTATCCAGTCGTCGTTCTGGGGCTCACCTTCATCACTTAAAGGCGCGACGCGAATGCCGAGCATCTCCAGCACCGGCCCGGAAACCCGGGTGAAGTTGCCGTGCTCGTCCTGCTCCCAGTACCAGTCGGAGGACAGCTCGGTGAGGCTGCGATAGCGGGCTTCGCTTTCCCGCAGCTCAGCAGTTCGTTCCTGTACTGTCTGTTCGAGGGTATTGTTGTATTCATCGAGCATTTTGTATAGGAGCCGCACTTCCAGCATGTTGTGGATCCGGGTTTTGACTTCCACCAGATCAAAGGGCTTGCTGATGAAATCCTTGGCACCAGCCTGCAAGGCCCGCAGTTTGTGACCTGGCTGGGCAGTGAGCACGATGACCGGCAGGTAGGGATCGGCAACGTTGGTCTTGAGTCCTTCCATAACCTGAAAGCCATCCATGACGGGCATTTGCAGATCGAGCAAAATCAGGTCGTAGCCGTTTTTGCGATGTAGCGCGCAGACCGCTTCGGGCTTCATGGTGGCACTAACCTGCAGGTAACCGGCTTCCTCCAGCAACTGTTCAAGCAAACTGATATTCACCGCCTGATCGTCAACAATCAGGATGTTGGCATTAAAAACATTGGGGGTGTAAGGCGAGCAAACCATGGTGTTTAGACTCTTGCTACGGGCGCGCAGTGGTGAGGGCTGACTGGGCTTCTGAAAATTTCAGCACGGTGTCCAGCGCAGTCATGAACTCATTGACCTTGATGGGTTTGGTGAGATAGAGGAAGAAACCTGCCGCCAGGCCTTTCTCGATATCACGGGGGATTGCATTGGCGCTGAGGGCAACCACCGGGATATGCGATGTTGCCGGGTCAGCCTGGAGGATTTTCAGCGCCTGGATGCCGCTGATGCCGGGCAAATTGATGTCCATCAGGATGACATCCGGCAGGATGGTTCGCGCCATCTCGACGCCGCTGATACCGTCTTTCGCGCTCAACAGGTGAAGATCCGAGCGGCGCGCCACAAGATCCTCCACCAACATCAGGTTGGCGGGGTTGTCCTCTACATAAAGCATCGTGTGGGAGGGTGCGGTGGCATGTATTTTCGCCTCGGCAATGATCTCCAGTTCGGCTGCGCTGAATACTGACTGTGGTGCGGTTATTAGCTGCCACTCCACCCAGAACATGCTGCCGACACCGACGGTGCTTTCCACGCCGATTTCGCCTTGCATCAATTCCACCAGCTGTTTGCTTACCACCAGGCCGATACCCGTGCCTTCCTCGACACCGGCCTCTTGTCCCAGCCGGTTAAAGGGCTGAAACAGTTCCGACATTTTTTCCTCAGACAATCCTTCGCCGGTGTCCCTGATACAAATACGAATACTCGCCGGCGTACTATCGCCGCTACCCACTTCGTAGTAAACGTCGACCGTGCCAGACAATGTGTTGTATTTGATCGCATTGGAAAGCAGATTGATCATTACCTGCTTGACCCGGGTTCGGTCCGCTGTGACGAAATAAGGTGTTTCAAAGCGGGGAAACGTCATGGTGATGCCGCGGGCCTGGGCCTGCGGCTCGATCATTGTCTGGCATTCCCTCAACACCTCCGCCAGAGATATCGGCTCAAGGGAGAGGAGCAGCTTGCCGGACTCAATCAGGGCGAGATCGAGAATCTCGTTGATCAGATCCAGCAGGTACCATCCGGCCTTGAGAATTTGGTCAACGCTGCGCTTCTGGGACGAGGTCGGTGGCGGTGATGCGGATTCCATCAGTTGGGCGAAGCCGAGGATCGCACTGAGGGGCGTGCGCAACTCGTGGCTCATGCTGGAGAGGAAGTCGGATTTGGCGTGGTTGGCCCGTTCCGCTTCGGCCATGGCACTTTGCAATTCCACTTCCACCTTCTTGCGCACGGTGTTATCGGTGCTGATCAGCAGATAACCGATAATTTCACCGTAATCATTGCGTAGCCCAGTGATTGACACGATGGCGGGAAAGCGACTGCCATCCTTGCGGATATGGGTCAGTTCATAGATGTCCTCGATCTCCCTGGAGGCTTTGAACGCCAATGCCTGAAAGCCCGGTTCAATGTGCGTACCAAGTTCAAGACTCAGAGACTGTGCCCGCAAAATCACTTCCTGGGGATCATGGATATCGCTGGGGTTAATCTTGTTGACGACTTCGTCGGCCTTATAGCCAAGCATGCGTTCGGCGCCGACATTGAATAACTGAATGATGCCTTTTTCGTCGGTGGCGATAATTGAAAAATTGCCGCTGGTAAGGATCGCAGTCTGCAAGGCGCCGGTTTTCAGCAGTGCTTCTCGGCGCAGTATTTCTATAGCGCCATCAGACTTATCGGTGTCACCGGTGGTGACGGTACTGCTCTTTTCGTGTTTGATAGCAATCTCCCTGGAATCCCTGTTATAGCAGGGGCAAACGACTTCAAGCGAAATAGGACCAAGGTTACTGGACAACCCAATATTAATCGGCGGTGGAGTCTCCTACCCTTCACGGTTCCCATCTGTGCGGTAGCACACATAAGGTCGTTATATAAGCTTGTTCACTCGAACCCGGCAGCGGGTTCGGTTTACTTACCAGCATTTGAGATTCATGCATTGGTAAGATCGAAGTTGTAGAATCCGGTGTCAGCGGGCGGCAAAACCTGCGGGGCTCAAGACACATATCCTTTAGTAACACATATCCTTTAGTAACACCTGGCGTAATCCACCAGGCCCTTCCCCCAGAAGGTCGTTGGTTGGTCAGCATTTCTTCCGCCTGAGACCGGCTTCAATCATTGCA
>JBBQMX010000187.1:0-5096 GCA_038329375.1 Pseudomonadales bacterium
AGTACGACGCGTTTGTTTCTATCGGCATGCTGGAGCATGTGGGCAAGGATCATTATGGCGTGATGGCCCAGGTGATTCGTCATTGCCTTAAACCAGAGGGTATGGCGCTGCTGCACAGTATCGGTCGAAATCGCCCGATGCTGATGAATGCCTGGATTGAGAAGCGCATTTTCCCCGGCGCCTACCCACCCAGCATTGGCGAATTCATGAGCATTTGTGAGAGCGGTGATTTCTCGGTACTGGACGTGGAGAACCTGCGGTTACACTACGCCGCCACCCTGGAGCACTGGATGGAACGATTTGAAAGTGCCCAGGACCAGGTCACCGAACTGTACGACGCTCACTTCACCAGGGCGTGGCACATGTATCTGGCGGGTTCCATTGCGGCCTTCCGGGCGGGCTCTCTTCAGCTGTTTCAGGTTGTATTTACCCACGGTGATAACAACAACCTGCTCCCGACCCGCAAACACCTCTATAGCTCTCCCGCTGCACCGGAGGCCTGCTGATATGGAGCCCATCCATGGATCACTATGACATCATCGTGATTGGCGGCGGCCCTGCGGGATCAACCCTGGCGTGGTCGCTGGAAAAAAGCGGTAAACGGGTGCTGATAATCGACAAGCAGGATTTCCCGCGGGATAAAACCTGTGCTGGCTGGGTGACGCCGACCGTGATGGATACGCTGGAAATCGATCAGGACGATTACGCCCGGGGACGAACCTTACAGCCCATCAGTGCTTTTCGAATCGGTATGATGGGTCAGGCTCCTGTAGACAATGATCATGGCGAGACGGTCAGTTACGGTATTCGCCGGTGTGAGTTCGATGCCTATCTGCTGGGCCGGGTGAACGCCAGCAAGCAGTTGAAGACACCAGTAAAATCCATCGAGCAGAAAGGTCGTCACTGGGTGATCAACGACACCTTCGATGCCCCACTACTGATTGGAGCCGGTGGTCATTTCTGTCCCGTCGCCAAACAACTGGGCGACGGCCCCGGCAGCCACGAAATCATAGTAGCCGCAAAAGAAATCGAGTTCGAAATGACTCCCGCCCAGGCCAGCGGCTGCCAGGCCCGGGGTGATACACCGGAACTCTGGTTCTGCCGTGACCTGAAAGGCTATGCCTGGGTATTCCGCAAGGGTAACTTCCTGAATATCGGCCTTGGTCGTGAGGACAACCACAAGCTGACGGATCACCTCAATGACTTTGTTGACGACATGAAGGCCCAGGGTCGCATTCCCGCTGACCTCCCAGGGCGGTTCAAGGGTCATGCCTACCTGTTGTACGCGCATGCCGAGCGGCCATTGGTAGATGAAGGCGTCATGCTGGTCGGTGATGCCGCTGGCCTCGCGTATACCCAAAGTGGCGAAGGTATTCGTCCCGCCATTGAATCTGCATTAATCGCCGCAGACGTCATCCGGAATTTGTCTGATGTATCAGCCCGCAATCTTCAGCGATATGGCGAGGCGATTTGCGAACGCTTTGGTACCCGCGCACTGAACGATCAGCGCGGCTGGCAAATCCCCGACTGGGTGAAGATGCCCATCGCCAGCGGCCTGATGCGGTCCCAGTGGTTTACACGCAAAGTGGTTACCGAGAAGTGGTTTTTACACCAGCAAGTACCGCCGCTGGAGTCTGCCCTGTAGCCATAAATACCGCATAAAAACGCCGGAACAGTCGTCTGCCCGGTGTTTTTTACGACACTATTTTGACTGATCTTACTGACCCAGATAGCTCCGATACATCCAGACGGTTTTTTCCTGCTGAGAAATGTAGTCGCTCATCAGTGCAACCGTGCCTTCATCGCTCGCCTCACCGGCAAGGTTGAGAAGATCACGTTGCTTGCCGATCAGCTTGGCAAAGCTCTCGACAATGTTCTCCACCGCTGCCTTACCATCGTGTACATCCTTGCGCTCAGGCACATCAGAACGCTCGATGTAGGTGCTATAGGCGTGTGCCGGGCGATGGCCCAGTGTCAGGACTCGTTCGGCTACCTCATCAATCTTGAGCAACAGGTCATCGTACAGCTCTTCGAACTTGGCGTGCAGTTCGAAAAAATTATCACCCTTGATGTTCCAGTGATAGCCACGAACATTCATATAAAAGATCTGATAGTTAGATAACAATTCATTCAGAGAATCAGCCAGCTTCTGCGTTTTTTCAGTATCCAGGCCTATAAAATTGGTACCCATCAAGTTACTCCTTATGATTCCGAGCGGAATTTTAACAACGCTCAATGTTAACGGGATACGGCTGCCGGTGAAGTTTAGACCGGCAATCCCGTCCATAGCCTGCTTATAACCTTGTGGCTTTGGTCGATGAATTCAATGGTGCAGGTATCAATTAACGCAAGCTATTGCACCTCGAAATACAATTCACTTAAGGCGCCTCTGATTACCAATCAGCGTTAAGTGGAAGTGTCGAAACGCAACGTTGAGCAGGCAAACGTTTACTGAAACCTCCGGCTCAGGCACCGGGCCCGCAATCCATGGAGCGCTCGACCACATCAGGACCTATCTGCAGTTTTTGGTTAAGATCTCTCAAGGCCGTTCGCACGCCTTCTTCAATAACCGGATGGTAAAACGGCATTTCCAGCATTTCGCTAACGGTCATTCGCCTCTGGGCTGCCCAGGCCAGTAAATGGCCGATGTGCTCTGCTGCTGGCCCAAACATCTCTGCCCCCAGGAACAAACCGGTTCCGCGCTCGCCGTACACGTGCAACATGCCCCGGTTTTTGCCCAGCACACGGCTTCGGCCCTGATCTTCGAATGACACCTCCCCGACCGCGTAGCTGTCGTTACAGCGATCCGCTACCTCGGCAATCGAAAGGCCGACAGTAACAATTTGGGGCTCGGTAAACACGATGCCCAGGGCCGTGCGACGCAAGCCTGCTCTGACATTGGGATACCCGCCCGCATTATCACCGGCGATCCGGCCTTCATCGGCTGCTTCATGAAGCAGCGGCGTGTCGCTGTTGGCATCACCGGCGATAAATATGTGGCTGCTGCCACATCGCAGGGTGTATTTGTCAAATAGCGGCGTGCCCCGATCATCCAGCTCGATCTGCGCGTTCTGGATATCCAGCCTGTCGACGTTCGGCCGCCGACCGGTGGCGGCCAGCAGGTAATCAAAGGTTTCAGTGAGCTCGCCTTTCACCGAGTCTTTAAACGTAACCTCAACACCGGCCTCGGTGCGGGAGACATCTGTCACCTCCGACTCCGGGTCTAACCGAAATTCTTCGTTAAAGGTTTTGCGGGCATAGTCGCGGATACCTTCATCACTGATCGGGCCCACCGAGCCGCTGGCGCCAAACATCCGTACCCGGACACCAAGCCGGCTAAGTGCCTGGCCGAGTTCCAGACCAATCAGTCCCGGACCAAACACCGCGACCGATTCCGGCAAGTCATCCCAGGCGAACAGGTCGTCATTCACCATCAGACGATCATCCGCTGCCTCCAGAAATCCGGGTATATTGGGCCGCGATCCGGTTGCAATGACGACGCGGTCGGCCTCAACTTCAAGGTCGTCCCCCACCAGCAACCGATGGGCACTCATGAAGCGGACATTACCGACCAGCCGGTGCTCTGCCGGAAAATTCTCAACTGCTTCAATGACCATGTTTACGAACCGGTCCCGCTCTCGTTTCACCCGGTTCATAACGGCTTTACCGTCAATACGGATGCCTTCCGCATGTACGCCAAACAAGGATGCACTGCGCATGTTATGGGCGCTTTCAGCGGCAGCAATCAACAGTTTGCTGGGCATGCATCCGACCCGCGCACACGTTGTGCCGTACTGATCGCCCTCAATCAGGACCAGATTGTCTGTATGTTTCCGGGCGGCGCGGTAAGCTCCCATACCTGCAGTACCGGCACCAATAATGGCTACATCAACTTTGCGCTTTTCCATGTTGCTTTCTCCTTATGAACGGTCGCTCAAGAATTGTAGTATAGACTGCATATGACGGGGTCAGGCCGTTTTGCTCAGAATGACCACAATTTAGAGTGACCGCAACAATGTCTCGGTCTGCTCCCATCCAATACAGGGATCGGTAATCGAGCAGCCGTAAATCAGCTCGTCACCATCGTCCTGACGGCCATATTCAAGGAAGCTTTCCAGCATCAGGCCGCGAATGCGCGCATTTCCGGCTGTCTTCTGGGCCATCACATCCCGGGCAATGTCGAGTTGACGCTCTGCCTGTTTGCAGGCGTTGTCGTGACTGCAATCCACCATCACAGCCGCATTCAGCCCGGCATTAGCAAGCAATTCGGTGGCGGCTGAAATACTGTTGGCGTCGTAATTGGTGATTCCCCGGCCTCCACGCAACACCAGATGAGTATCGCAGTTGCCAGCCGTGGTAATCATCGCCGGTTGACCGTCAGAGCTGAGGCCAAACCGATGATGGCTGTGGGCCGCCGATTTCATCGCATTGATAACCACCCCGATACTGCCGTCGGTACCGTTCTTGAACCCGACTGGCATGGCACAGCCACTGACCATCTCCCGGTGAATCTGGGATTCGGTGGTTCGAGCGCCAACCGCAGTCCAGCTGATAACATCCTCAAGATAGTCCATGGCCATCGGGTTCAGTGCCTCGGTAGCCAACGGCAAGCCCAATGACGCCAGATTCAGCAGCAGACGTCTCGAGCGCACCAAGCCCTGATTCAGATCCCCAGTGCCGGTGCGCTCGGGATCATACAGCAGCCCTTTCCAGCCCACCGTGGTTCTGGGCTTTTCCAGATACGCCCGCATGACAATAAGAAAACGGTCACTTACCTCGTCCGCCAACGCCGTCAGACGTTCGCCGTATTCCAGGGCGGCCACTTCATCGTGAACCGAGCAAGGGCCAACGACAACCAGAACCCGGTGGTCTTCGCCGTGCAAGATACGTCGGATTGCCTCCCGGTGCTGTCCGATTTGTGCGGCCAGCACCGGAGAGACGGGAAATTGTTCCCGCAATTGCCGGGGCGTCGGCAATACCGAAGCATCATCCACTTGCTGGGCTTTCTCAAGGCTCTTGGCGTTCATGGGCATGTTCATTGTCCGTTTTCCTGTGTCCCTGGGTCAGAATCAAAAAAGCCCCGGCTGGGCTACCAG
>JBBQMX010000188.1:0-5074 GCA_038329375.1 Pseudomonadales bacterium
GGCATTTGCCATGTGTATATCGACAGCCATGCTGACCCCGAAAAGGCGATCAGTATCGCTTTGAATTCCAAAACTCACCGTTACGGCACCTGCAACACAATGGAAACACTGCTGGTGGATGAAGAGATTGCTGCGGATATCCTGCCCCTGTTGGGCCAGGCGTTCCTGGCCAAAGAGGTTGAACTGCGTGGTTGTGAAAAAACCCTGGCGGTGTTACCCGGCGCGACCCCCGCAACCGAAGAAGACTGGCACACAGAATATCTGGCGCCGATTCTGGCGGTGCGTGTTGTGGACGGACTCGATGGCGCCATCGCCCATATCAACCACTACAGCTCGCAGCACACAGACACTATTGTGACGGAAAACTACACCCGCGCACGGAGATTTATTACAGAAGTTGATTCCGCGTCGGTCATGGTCAATGCTTCAACCCGCTTTGCGGACGGGTTCGAATATGGTCTGGGCGCAGAGATCGGTATTTCGACGGACAAGATTCATGCCCGGGGGCCCGTAGGCCTGGAAGGGCTTACCTCCCAAAAATACGTCGTCTTTGGCGACGGTCACGTGCGAGCATAGCTGGCAATGCATCTCATTTTCGGCGGCACTTTTGACCCGGTACACCATGGCCACCTCCGGCTGGCTGTCGAGCTCAAAGAGCGGCTGTCGCTGGCCCGTGTGACGCTGGTTCCGTGCCACATTCCGCCTCATCGGGAGCGGCCCGGTGCTGACAGCGCCAGGCGCCTGGAATTATTGAAGCTGGCGATCACCGCAGAGCCGGGGTTGGTGGTAGATGATCGGGAACTGTTTCGCGATGGGACGTCATTTACCGCGGACACACTGCGGCAACTGCGGGCAGAACTGGGTGACCGTGAGCCTCTGGCGATGGCCGTGGGCACGGACGCATTTGCGACGTTTGACCGCTGGCGGGACTGGCAGCGCATACCCGAACTGGCTCATATCATTGTCGTGAGCCGTCCGGGTTCGGCACTTGCACCGGAGGGCGAGCCCGCCAAACTGTTGTCGTCCCGCCGTGCTACCAGAGTGAATCAGCTTCACGGCCAACCTGCCGGACTTGTATTCGAGGTAGAGGTGCCGCTGCTGTCAATCTCCGCTACCGGCATCCGGGCTTGTATTGCTCAGGGAGGGTCCCCGCGTTATCTTTTGCCAGACAGTGTCTGGGAGGCAATTCGGTCAAACCGACTCTACGGTGCAGGCTCAAAGGAACAATGAAAGGAGTTGCCAGCCGTAATTTCTGCGTGCCCTGCATCGGTGTTTTAGTGCTACAATCGCTTCTGAATCTCATTTGTCGGGTGGTAACCAGAGTTGCCGGCCGCGCTACAGGGTAATTATGCAGGCAGAGCAATTGAAAGAAGTGGTCATCAACGCGCTGGAAGATGTGAAAGCTAAAGATGTGAGTATTATCGACGTGCGTGATCGGACCAGCGTAACCGATTATATGATCGTTGCCTCCGGTACCTCCAATCGACATGTAAAATCTTTGGCAGACTCTGTCGTTACAGGCGCACAGGAAAAAGGCGTTCGCGCGGCCAGTATTGAGGGCGCAAGCGTCAGCGACTGGATTCTGGTAGATCTGGGCGATGTGGTTGTTCACGTCATGATGCCTGCTACCCGCGAATTCTATGATCTTGAGCGGCTTTGGCTGGATGCTCCAAGTGTGGGCGCTGCAGGCAGCGAATAACGGTGCGGTTGCGGCTGATTTGCGTGGGTCAGAAAATGCCTGACTGGGTCACCCACGGGTTTAATGACTACGCAAAACGCATGCCCCCCGAGCTTACTGTCGAGCTCTCGGAAATTGCCCTTGCCCATCGTGGAAAAAACGCCGACATAGCTCGCATGGTGCAGCGCGAGGGAGAGTCGGTGCTTGCTGCTGCGGGCAAAGGTGACCGGCTGATTGCACTTGAAGTGGGCGGTAAAGCCTGGTCCACGGAGCAGTTGGCAAAGCAACTGGAAAGCTGGCAACAGGACGGCCGCGATGTCAGTTTCATGATTGGCGGGCCGGACGGTCTGTCAGGGGATTGCAGGTCGCAGGCAGATCAGATGTGGTCACTGTCATCGCTGACATTACCGCATCCATTGGTCAGGATTGTGCTGGCTGAACAGCTCTACCGGGCGTGGTCCATCACCCGAAATCACCCATACCACCGCGCTTAGGACGACAACATGCCCTGGGGCGAGTTCAAAGACACGGTCGCCGAACGGCGTATTTTTCAGCACCGGACCCTTGTTGCTGTGTTGCTGCTGTTTATAATGATGGGGCTGCTGATGGCCCGCCTGTATTATTTGCAGGTTGTCCAGCACGATACCTACACCACGCTTTCCGATAAAAATCGTGTCCAGGTTCAGTCCGTTGCGCCGACCCGAGGGCTGGTTTACGATCGCAACGATGTGTTGCTGGCCGAAAATCGTCCTGTTTTCAATGTCACCATCGTGCCGGAACGGGTTGCGGATATTACCCAAACCCTCAGTGATCTCCAGGCCATCCTGAATATTTCCGAAGATGACCTTGACCGCTTTCACGGCCGGCTTCTGGAGCCTCGTCGGCCGTTCCAGGAAATACCGCTGCGCTACGACCTTACCGAGCAGGAAATCGCCAGCATGGCGGTTCATCGACATAATCTTCCGGGGGTGGAAGTAAATGCCGAACTGGTTCGATACTACCCCTACAGTGAATTGACTTCTCACGCGCTTGGATATGTTGGCAGGATCAACCGGGCTGAACTTCAGCGAATTGACCCGGTCAACTATGCCGGTACCAATTACATTGGCAAATCGGGTATCGAGCGTTTCTATGAAGAGGCGCTGCACGGCAGAGTGGGTTATCAGCATGTTGAAACCAATGCCCGGGGGCGCACATTGAGAGTGCTGGAGCGGGAAAACCCTGTGCCCGGCGAAGATATCCGGCTACACCTTGATATCCGACTTCAGAAGCTTGCTCACGATCTGCTTGACGGCCGACGAGGCGCCATCGTAGCGATTGAGCCTAAGACCGGAGGCGTGTTGGCGCTGGCGAGTGTGCCCGGTTTTGATGCCAACCTGTTCGTCACCGGCATTGGTGTTGAGGCTTACCGTGAACTTAACGAATCGCTGGACAAGCCCCTGTTCAATCGCGCGCTGCGGGGGCAATACCCCCCTGGATCAACGATCAAGCCCATGCTGGCGGTTGCTGCGTTGGACAGCGATTCTACCACCCGGGACAGGACAATCTGGGACCCGGGCTACTTTCAGCTGAAACCAGCGGGCCGCCGCTTTCGTGACTGGAAACGCGGGGGCCATGGCTGGGTCAACCTGAAGGACTCTGTGGAACAATCCTGTGATATCTATTTCTATGACGTTGGCGTGCGTATGGGTGTCGACGTCATGCATGACTACCTGACCAGGTTTGGGTTCGGGGAGGAAACCTCACTGGATATCAGTGGTGCCTTGCCCGGTTTGGTGCCTTCCCGTGACTGGAAGCGTGCCCACAGGAATGAGCCCTGGTACCCCGGTGACTCTGTCAACATGAGCATTGGCCAGGGTTTTAATCTGGCCACACCCCTGCAACTGGCCACAGGAACGGCGGTTTTGGCGAACCGGGGTGTGTGGAATCAGCCAAGGCTGCTGAGCGATGTTCTGGGTGACCATGCTTTCGAGGAAGGGCTGTTCGGTGCGGCCCGGGAAGATATTATACTGAATGATCCTGAGACCTGGACGTTTGGCATCGAAGCCATGGAAGCCGTCATGCACGGAGCCAAGGGCACGGCACGCGCTGCGGCCCGCAGTGCGCCTTACCGGATGGCCGGTAAAACCGGTACCGCGCAGGTTTTCAGTCTTGCTGAGGACGAGGAGTACGATGAGGAGGAGGTGCGGGAGCGACTCCGGGATCACGCGTTGTTTATCGGGTTCGCTCCGGTAGAAGATCCGGCCATAGCGGTAGCAGTGATTGTGGAGAATGGCGGCAGTGGCAGCGGCACCGCTGCACCAGTGGCCCGGGCGATGTTTGATGCCTGGTTATTGGGCTTCCCGGCTCCGGATGAGCCCGTAGTGGTCAAGTCGGATCCGGGGGCGGGCGAATAATGTCGATCCGTGATTTCGCTCGTCCGATGTCTCACCATCCGTTGTCCGGGTCCAGAAGTATCTGGTCAACTCTGCACCTTGATCCGTTTTTGCTGCTGCTGCTGCTGGCGCTGCTGAGTTTCGGTTTGATCGTGCTGTTTAGCGGTAGCGACGGTCGCATAGAACTGGTTAAGTCCCAGGGTATCCGGATAGGGCTGGCGCTGGTGGTTATGTTTGTCTTTGCACAACTCGACCCGTCTGTCTACCGAAGGTGGGCACCGTGGCTATATGCTGTCGGACTTCTCGCGCTGGTGGCTGTAATTCTGGTCGGCGTGGGTGCCAAAGGTGCCCAGCGTTGGCTAGCGTTACCGGGCTTGCCCCGTTTCCAACCCTCGGAATTAATGAAAATTGTGGTTCCGATGACGGTGGCCTGGTATCTCTCACGGCACTTTCTGCCTCCGAGGCTCTCCCGTGTTGCTATTGCGTTGGCGATGGTGCTGGTTCCCATGGTGCTGATTGCCCGGCAGCCGGATCTGGGTACCTCGGTGCTAGTGGCTGCCGCTGGTCTTTTTGTGGTGTTTTTTGCCGGTATTCGCTGGCGCATCATCAGCGCCTTCTTTGTTCTGGTGTCAGTTGCAGCCCCGTTAATGTGGTTTTTTGGTATGCGTGAGTACCAGAAGCAGCGTGTGCTGACATTGTTGGACCCGGAGAGTGATCCGCTCGGGGCGGGCTGGAATATCATGCAGTCAAAAACGGCCATAGGCTCCGGTGGCTGGAGTGGTAAGGGTTGGATGCAGGGAACCCAGTCGCACCTGGAATTCCTGCCGGAAAGTCACACTGATTTCATTGTTGCAGTGCTTGCGGAAGAGTTCGGCTTTGTCGGTGTTTTTGCTTTGATGTCACTGTACCTGCTCATTTTGTTGCGCTGTCTCTACATTGCGGTGAATGCTCAGGATTCTTTCAGCCGCTTGCTGGCAGGCGCCCTGAGCATGACGTTCTTCATTTATGTATTCGTAAACGT
>JBBQMX010000189.1:0-5073 GCA_038329375.1 Pseudomonadales bacterium
CTGATCGATTCGGCCCGGAGGTCGAGACTGCAGAATGGTTAATGCTCGTCGCCGCCGGGCCGTGCACTGAAGAGTGTGAAAAACTGTTGTATCTGGCGCGTCAGGTCAACATCGCCTTGGGCAAGAATGCTGACAGGTTGAGCCGCGCCGCTTACCTTGAACAGGTGCCAGCGGATCTCGCGGCACGCTGGAACGATGAATACGAAACCATGGAACAGCTCGAAATCCAGTCAGGCTCGTTGCCAGCCTGGCCGGAGGGGGTTGAGCCTGGTAGAGCCCCGGAGATTCTTCTGGTCGACCCGTTCGGCAATATCATGATGCGATACAACTCGAATCATTCCGGTAAGCAGATGCTTGAGGATCTCAAGCAATTGATGAAGCTGTCACAGATTGGCTGATGCCTCCATACCCGAGGGCTGTACGTTGAACAAAAATACATTTTATGAAATTGACCGGTTTCAACAAATGGGGCGCGCTGCTCTTGTGGCCACGTTGTTCGCCGTGGTTGTGGTGATGCTCGGGGCCTGGACACGGCTGGTAGACGCAGGTCTTGGGTGTCCGGATTGGCCAGGCTGTTACGGCTTTATCGGAGTGCCTCAGAGCGAAGCCAGAATTGCCATTGCAGAGGCCCGTTTTCCTGATGTACCGGTTGACGTGTCAAAAGGCTGGCCGGAGATGATTCACCGTTATGCAGCCGGCATTCTCGGGCTGATCGTTTTCGGACTTGCGATTTACGGTATCCGTCACCGGAAAACAGGGGTGCCGGTGCGATTGCCGATTTTCCTGGGCTTCTTTATTTTGCTGCAGGGGGCTTTCGGTATGTGGACGGTCACCCTGAAACTCTGGCCCCAGATCGTCGCTTTGCATTTACTGGGTGGCTTCACGACCCTGAGTCTGCTGGCGTTATTAACACTACGCCTGCGCGGTCGAAAACCGAATATCGACCCTGCCAGGGTCGCCTCCCTGGCGCGTCTGCGCCCCTGGCTCTATGGCGGGTTGATGGTTGTCGTTGTTCAGATTGCCCTGGGCGCCTGGACAGCGGCAAATTACGCTGCCGTAGCCTGTACCGATTTACCGACCTGTCAGGGTCAATGGTGGCCAGAGATGGATTTTCAGCATGGCTTCGATATCACCCAGTCGGTTGGCCCCAATTATCTTGGCGGCCAGCTTACCGCCGATGGCCGCGTCGCTATTCATATGATGCACCGGATAGGAGCATTGGTGGTTCTGGTTTACTTTGCGGGTCTGCTGTCGGCACTATGGCGGCGTACAAAAAACACCCCATTGCGGGCAGCGGTCGGGTTGGTTGCCGTGGTATTATGTGCACAGATTCTGCTTGGTCTCGCTAACGTAGTGTTCCACATTCCGATTTCCGTTGCAGTCGCCCACAACGCTATGGGGGCAGGCCTGCTAATCAGTGTGGTCAATGTTTTGTGGCGCCTTCAGGGCTTCAGGCGCGATTATGGCGCCGAAATTGTTGGTACAAAAACAAGATATCAGGAGACAACTGCATGAGTGAGCACGCCAAAACCCTAACTATTGAGGGTAACGGCATTCAGAAAATCTCCTGGAAGGATTTTCTAGAGTTGACCAAGCCACGGGTTGTCGCATTGATGATGCTGACAGCCATTATCGGCATGTTGCTCGCGGCTCCCGGCGTGCCCCACTGGTCTGTACTGGTATTCGGTAATATCGGCATAGCGCTGCTGGCGGGTGCGGCTGCAGTGATTAATCACGTTGTCGACCAGAAGATCGATACCGTAATGGCCCGAACCCGCAAACGTCCGGTCGCTACGGGTAAGATCAGCCCGTTTGATGCTCTGGTATTTGCCACCTCCCTGGCTCTGGCTGGCATGCTGATTCTGGTGTGGCAAGTCAACGCGCTGACCGCCTGGCTGACGCTGGCGTCGCTGGTAGGTTACGCCGGTGTGTATACGCTTTATCTCAAGCGTGCAACGCCCCAGAATATCGTAATTGGCGGACTGGCGGGCGCCATGCCGCCGTTACTGGGCTGGACCGCCGTCACCGGTCAGGTTGAAGGCCATGCCCTGCTGTTGGTACTGATCATTTTTGCCTGGACCCCGCCGCACTTCTGGGCCCTGGCCATTCATCGCAAGGAAGAATACGCCAAGGCCGGAATCCCCATGTTGCCGGTGACCCATGGCAACCGGTATACCGAAATTCACATCGTGCTCTATACCCTTATGATGCTGGCCGTCAGCTTGTTGCCGTTCGTTACGGGCATGTCTGGCCCAATCTATCTGGTGGCTGCCGTGGTGTTGGGTCTGCGTTTTCTGCAGTACGCGGTGCGGTTGCTCAGAGGTGATGACCGGATGGTCGCGCTGGCCACTTTCAAGTATTCGATTACCTATTTAATGGCACTTTTTGTGTTTTTGCTGGTCGATCATTTTATCTACTTTTAAGTACCGGTTGTGGAGCAGTTATGAGTAGCACGATTCGTCGTACCGTGGTCGTACTGGTGTTGGCGGTCGCCCTGATTTTTGGTTTTGTGGTCTCCCGCCAGGTTATGCAATCTGCCGGCATCGAACCCCTGCCTGCGCCGGATCTCAGTAAGATGAACACGTTTGTGTATGAGCAAGGACGGCCCGTAGCCTCCTTCGAACTTATCAGCGAAACCGGAGAGCCGGTAACTGAGGCCGATTTGAAAGGCCGCTGGACCTTCGCTTTTATCGGCTACACAAATTGCCCTGATATCTGCCCTGCCACCATGGCGATGCTGCGACAGGCAGACAAGTTGATGCCGGCCGATCTGCCTCAGCCTGATTATCTGCTGATCAGCGCGGATCCGCAGCACGATAGCCCGGAAAAGCTACAACAGTACCTGAACTTCTTCGGCCCTGACTTTCATGGTGTGACCGGCGAATTGGACACCCTCAGAAACCTTGCCAAGAGTTTGAATGCGGTTTTCGTGCAGCGCGAAACGGAAGGGGTGACCTACGTCGATCACAGCGGGCATCTGGCGTTGATCAATCCGGCAGGCCAGATGGCGGCAGTTCTTCAACCTCCCCATACAGCTGAAACCGTGGCCGACGCCTTCGAGAAAATCTACCAATGGGCCAAGGTCCAGCACCCCAGAGCTGGCTGAGGCGCTGGTTTGGAAACCCTGCATTGAATGCCAGCAATAGCAGGGAGGTTGCGGTGTTACCGATTGATGCAATGCTGCCGCAACTAATGGAGTTACTGGCGACCCGAAACACGGTCCTGCTTCAGGCCCCACCGGGTGCGGGCAAAACCACCCGTGTCCCGCCTGCTCTTCTTCAGGCGGACTGGGTGCAAGGCAAAACCATACTGATGCTGGAGCCTCGTCGCCTGGCGGCGCGCTCAGCGGCAAGGTTCATGGCATCTCAGCTGGGCGAACAGCCTGGCCAGCGGGTGGGTTACAGAACCCGTCTCGACAGTAAAATCTCCCGTCATACCCGTATTGAAGTGGTGACCGAAGGCATCCTGACCCGGTTGATTCAGGACGATCCCGCCCTGGAACGCTATGCAGCAATTCTGTTTGATGAGTTCCATGAACGTTCCCTGCAGGCTGACCTTGGTCTGGCACTGGTGCGGGAATCCCAGCAGGCGCTGCGGCAAGATCTCAGAGTCGTGGTGATGTCAGCAACACTGGATACCGCACCCCTCGCCCGCTTACTGGACGATGCGCCGGTATTGACCAGCGAAGGCCGAGCATTCCCGGTGACGGTGCACTACGCCCCTGTTACAGGCCGAAACAGGTTGCAAGACCAGGTTGAAGCGGTTATCCAGCATGCCTTGGCCACCGATTCCGGTTCGCTGTTGGTGTTCCTCCCCGGTGCGGGTGAGATCAGACGTATCGAGCAGGCATTGCAACACAGATTACCCGCAGGCACTCAGATCGCCCCGTTGTACGGCAACCTGACCAGCGCCCAACAGGATCTGGCCATTGCTCCTGCAGCCAGCGGTGAGCGCAAGGTTGTTCTGGCCACGGCCATTGCCGAAACCAGTCTGACGATCGAGGGTATCCGGGTGGTTATTGATAGCTGCCAGCAGCGGCGCGCGGTGTTCGATGCTAACAGCGGGATGACGCGATTGGTGACGGAGCGGGTCTCCCGGGCGGCGGCGGAACAGCGCAAGGGCCGGGCAGGACGGACAGAGCCAGGCGTTTGCTACCGACTCTGGACCGAAGCCGACCAATTCGGTTTGAGGGAATTCACGCCGCCTGAAATACAGCAGGCCGATCTGACGTCCATGGTGCTGGAACTGGCCCAGTGGGGCGCCCGTTCTCCAGATGATCTGACCTGGATCGAGCCGCCGCCGTCGGCGCACTGGCAGCAAGCGGTCGACCTGCTGAAGTGGTTGGACCTGCTTGATGTTGACGGAGCAATTACAGATCTTGGTAAAGCGGCCCGCGATCTGGGTTGTCATCCGCGGCTTGCCCACATGATGCTGCGGGGCCGGGCTCTGGGTTGGCCGGTGTTATCGGCCCAGCTGACCGCGCTATTGGAAGAGCGCGACCTGCTGGGCCAGCGCGGCGGTGCCGATATGCATCAGCGGGTGCGGGTACTGCGTGGTGAAGAACAGGTACCGGGCCTTGATGCAGGCCGGCTCGCCGCTATCCGGAAAGCTGCCGCGCGTTGGACCCGAGCCGGAGACAGGGAAGGCAGCGAGGCTGTAAATCCCGAAACCGTTGGACGTTTGTTGGCGCTCGCTTACCCGGATCGCATTGCGCGCCAGCGCTCTGGCCAATCTGCCCACTACCTGCTGAGTAACGGCCGGGGTGCAGCCTTGCGGGCGGATGATCCCTTGGCGCGATACCACTGGCTGGCCTGCGCCGACCTTGATGGCCAGGCCCGGGAAGCGCTGATTTATCTCGCGGCCCCTCTAGATCCGATATGGCTGAAGGAGGACTTCAGTCAGCGTGTGGTTACGCAGGATGAGGTGATCTGGGATGACCACCGGGGCACCGTCGTCGCGCGCCGCCAGCAGTGTCTCGGTAAACTGGTACTGGCCGAGAAAGTACTGCCCAAACCCGGCCCGGCGCTGATCCATCGGGCACTGCTGAACGCGGTCCTTACCAAAGGGCTGAGT
>JBBQMX010000190.1:0-5072 GCA_038329375.1 Pseudomonadales bacterium
AGGCCCAGATTATGGAAGGTAGACACCGTTAGCCCCCGGGCAAGCTTTTTGTCGACCAGCTTGCCGACCCGCTCTTTCATTTCCCGCGCGGCTTTGTTGGTAAAGGTAAGGGCAGCAATATGGCGCCCGGGAATCCCGACCTGCTCAATCAGATAGGCCATCTTGCGGGTAATAACGCTGGTTTTGCCGCTGCCCGCACCAGCCAGTACAAGCAGCGGGCCTTCCACATGACGAACGGCTTCGCGCTGACGGGGGTTGAGTTGGGCCACAAGGAACCTGCTTTAAATGACTGGAGGCGCTATTCTACACCAGTGAGCTTTTCTGTACCTTGTGCTTCCTTAAGCTATTCTTCACAGGTAGCCTTTTCAAAGGCTCTTTGACTACTCGCTTACATATTCCGAAAGGATGCGGATTGTCAGCCATGACTGAAAAGACAGATTCCATGAATCGCAGTAGTGTCCGAATACTGATTTTGACGCCCGAGCACACCGATTACCTGTGGTACGTGTCAATGCTGCGTGGCTGTTTCGAAATATTACCGGACACCACCTGGTGCCCGGACCTGATTGATTGTGACGACCTGATCCGGAATACCGCATTCGAAGTCATTCTCTGGGATTGCGTGCTTCATGGCGGATCCGAAATTGGGTTTCTGCAATATCTCTCGGTATCCGGCAGCGGTAAACCCATTGTCGCGCTCAGTGCGGAAACGGAGTCTGAGCGTACCCCCGAGATGTTGATCAACGGCGCAGCGGATTACCTCCGCAAAGGCGGGCTTGATATCTGGTCGCTCGGTCGTGCTGTGCGCTGTGCCTGGTACGCTGATCAGGTGGCGGATTCCGCCAACGGTCGGCTTGGCTGCGAGGTGGCCAGTGGCTTTATCAACCGCGATCTGTTTTTCGAGCGATTGCAGCAAGCATTGCTTCGGGCCGAGCGCAGCGAAACCCGACTGGCTCTGCTGCATATCAATCTGGACGACTTCCGTGCGGTCAACGACAGCCTGGGCTACCAGATGGGCGATCAGCTGATGCTCAAGCTGGCGGAACGTCTACGGCAAGTCCTGCGGCGAGTGGATTCTCTGATGCGTATTGGTGGTGATGAGTTCGCCATTATCGCGGAACGGGTGGAAGATTCCCTCGATATCACCCAGATTATCCGCAAGGTAGTTCAGGCTCTGAATGACCCGGTCGTGGTCGACGGTAACAGTGTTGAGGTCAGTGCCAGCCTCGGTGTCGCTACCTACCCTGAAGCCGGCGACAACCCGGAAACACTTCTGCGGCGGGCTAACCGGGCCATGTTCGAGGCCAAGCTGGATACCGGAACCAGCTATCGTTTCTACAATCAGCAGCTTCACATCACCGCTGGCCGGCAACTCAAGCTTGAGGCGGATCTCCGTAACGCCCTTCGCGGCCGCGAGCTGGAGCTGTACTATCAGCCCCGGGTGGACCTGGTAACGGAGGAGGTTCGGGGCGTGGAGTGCCTGCTAAGGTGGAACCATCCGGATGGCACCCTGGTGCCCCCTGACGAGTTTATCCCAGCAGCGGAGCGAAGCGGGCTCATCGTCCCGATCGGATATTGGGTAATCGAGCAGGCCTGCGAACGATTGCGCGAAGCCGCAACACTTGGTCATCCGGGCCTGGTGTTCGCTGTAAACCTGTCGTTCAGACAGTTCCACGACCGCAAGATGACCGAAACCATTTTCCGCATTATCTACAACGCTAACGTCGATACCAGCCTGCTGGAGCTGGAGCTGACGGAAAGCGCCATGATGCATGACCCTGAATACGCTCAGCGTTGCCTGCGAGAACTCAACCAGTTGGGTATCAGTTTTGCCCTGGATGATTTTGGTACTGGCTTTTCCTCTCTCAGCAATCTCCAGCATTTGCCGATTTCATTGGTTAAAATCGACAAGACGTTCGTGCAGGAGCTGGGCGCATCCGGTGATGCCGAGCACATTATCCGGGCGATTATCAGCCTGGCTCACAGTTTACAGATGAGTGTGGTGGCGGAAGGCGTGGAAACCGAAGGTCAGCTGGAGTTCCTGCGCCAACAGCACTGTGACGAAGTCCAGGGTTACTATTATGCCCGCCCGATGCCCTGGCAGCAGTTGATTGAATTCCTCGCAGAGCGCAACCGCCTCGCTTGCCTGCAGCAATAAGCCGCTGTACCTTTGCGCTTTAGCTTTTTCTGAAAGCGCAGCTTTTTTATATCTGCGCTTTCTCAACCGTGTTGAAAACGAGGTTGCATGAATAGTATTTCCAAACGTATTGCGGACGAACTCGGTGTCCGGGAGCAACAGGTTAACGCGACGGTTGAGCTTTTGGATGGCGGCGCTACGGTGCCTTTTATTGCCCGTTATCGTAAGGAAGTGACCGGCTCACTCGACGATATCCAGTTGCGCGCTCTGGAAGAGCGTCTGCGCTACCTGCGGGAACTGGAAGATCGCCGCGCAACCATTCTCAAGAGCATTGCAGAGCAGGGTAAGCTGAGCGATGAGCTGCGCGCGTCAATCGAGGCAGCCGAGGCCAAAAACCGTTTGGAGGATCTGTACCTCCCGTTCAAGCCCAAGCGTCGCACCAAGGCCCAGATAGCTCGCGAGGCGGGTCTCGAACCGCTGGCGGATGCCCTGTTTAATGATCCGGGCCATGACCCTGACACCCTGGCAGGCGACTACCTCAGCGAAGACGCCGGCATACCGGACACCAAGGCTGCTCTGGAAGGTGCTCGCTATATCCTGATGGAGCGGTTCGCAGAGGATGCCGAGTTGCTGGGCCGACTCAGAAGTT
Organism: Pseudomonadales bacterium; assembly: GCA_038329375.1. GTDB lineage: Bacteria > Pseudomonadota > Gammaproteobacteria > Pseudomonadales > Oleiphilaceae > Marinobacter. The sequence continues at coordinate 2,787 of JBBQMX010000190.1, forward strand.
TTATCTGGCAGGAAGCGCAGCTGAAAGTCAGCGTGATCGACGGCAAGGAAAGCGAAGGCGCTAAGTTCCGGGATTATTTTGATCATGTCGAGCCGTTGAAAAAAGTGCCGTCCCACCGGGCACTGGCCATCCTGCGCGGGCGCAACGAGGGGATATTGAGCTACACGCTGGCGGTGGGAGACAGCGAGGACGATCGCCGTCAGCCCCACCCGGCCGAGCAGCGTATTGCTGCTCACTGGCAGATTCGCGACCAGGGCCGGGCGGCAGATAAATGGTTGTCAGAGGTGGTGCGCTGGACCTGGCGGATAAAACTCTCGACCCAGATCGAAACCGACCTGATGGCCCAGATTCGTGAGGCGGCGGAAACCGAGGCGATCAATGTTTTTGCCGCCAACCTGAAAGACCTGCTGCTATTGGCTCCGGCTGGCCCTCGCCCGACCCTGGGTCTGGACCCGGGGCTGCGTACAGGGGTCAAGGTGGCGATTATCGACGGCACCGGTCAGGTTGCCGGCCATGGGGCCATTTTCCCTCATGCGCCCAGGAACAATTGGGATGCGTCCATTGAGCAACTCGCAAAATGGAGCCGGGAATACCGCATTGAGCTGGTAGCGATTGGCAACGGCACCGCCTCCCGGGAGACAGAAAAGCTGGTGGCAGACTTGATTAAACGGTATCCGGAACTTAACCTGGCTCGCATTGTAGTCAGTGAGTCGGGCGCCTCAATATACTCAGCGTCCGAATTTGCCTCCCGTGAGCTGCCGGATCTCGACGTCACGATCCGCGGTGCCGTATCCATCGCCCGCCGCTTGCAGGATCCATTGGCCGAAATGGTCAAGATCGAGCCAAAATCCATCGGGGTGGGGCAGTATCAGCACGATGTTTCGCAGGTTCGGCTGGCACGCAGCCTTGATGCTGTGGTGGAAGACTGCGTAAACGGTGTCGGGGTTGATCTTAATACAGCGTCCATACCTTTGCTGGCGAGAGTGGCCGGTCTTAACCAGACCCTGGCGGAAAACATCATCGAATTCAGAAACCGTCACGGCGCCTTCCGCAGCCGTAAGCAACTGCTGGAAGTTGCCCGCCTGGGTGCCCGCACATTCGAACAGGCAGCGGGTTTCCTGCGTATTGCCGATGGTGACAATCCGCTGGACCGCTCTTCCGTGCATCCGGAAGCTTACGGTGTGGTGCAGGCTATCGCCAAAAAGAGCGGGCGGGATATCACCCAGATTGTCGGAGACACCGCATTTCTACGTACACTGAACGCACAGGATTTTGTCACTGAGCAGTTTGGTCTGCCGACCATTCAGGATATCCTTGCGGAATTAGAGAAACCCGGGCGGGATCCTCGCCCGGAATTTCGTTCCGCCAGCTTCCAGGAAGGAGTAGAAACCCTGAAAGACCTGGAACCGGGCATGGTGCTCGAAGGCACCGTCACTAACGTGACCAACTTCGGGGCTTTTGTGGATGTCGGTGTGCATCAGGATGGGCTGGTGCATATTTCCGCGCTCTCTCACGAGTTCATCAAGGACCCCCGTGAGGTGGTAAAGGCCGGCGACATCGTCAAGGTCAAGGTTATGGACGTTGATATCCCCCGCAAGCGCATTGCGCTGACCATGCGAATGGACGATCAACCCGGAGCACCCGATCAGAAAAGCCAGCGCCAGTCCCGTTCCGGCGCAACTGCCAAGCAGGAGACCCGTTCATCTGGGCCTGCGAAGCGAGACGACGGGCCCCAGGGCGCCATGGCAGGAGCACTGGCCCAGGCCATGGCGTCGGCACGCAAAGACAAACGCTAGAGCGCTCACCAGGGCTCGGTTTCCCAGATACATTCCGGAACGTGGTGCAGGAGCCACTCCGGCATAACAGGAGTGATTCATGGGTGCATCCCGGCAGCAGCTTTTCGAGCAGTTTACGTCGCAACAATGGGACGGCTTCCGAAAGGGTGTCGAAAAAGAAGGGCTGCGGGTGGACCGGAACGGTTTTATTGCGCAGACGCCACACCCGATAGCCCTGGGTTCCACGCTCACGCACCCGAGAATCACCACCGATTACTCGGAATCCCTGCTCGAGCTGATCACACCGGTGTGTGACAGCACTGAATCCTTGCTGACTTCGCTGAGTGATACCCACCGGTTTGTGCAATCGCATCTGGGTGATGAGGTGTTCTGGGCAGCCAGTATGCCCTGTGAACTCAATGGTGATGAGAGTATTCCGATTGCGGAGTATGGCACCTCGAATATTGGCCAGCTTAAACATGTTTACCGCCAGGGGCTGGCGGTTCGTTAT